>NZ_JBFAHO010000027.1:0-97351 GCF_040654215.1 Nonomuraea sp. NPDC050733
CCCCGGTCGCCGAGCCCACGACCGCCGCCGTCGCCACCACCCGCACCGGCCGGGCCGTCCGCGGCGCCGCCTCCCGGCGCGGCACGGCCCCCGCCCTCGGCACCGCCGCCGCGGTCGCCGCCGCCCGCGAGGAGCCGGTGACCGTGCAGGGCGAGTCCTCCACGGTCACGCTGCGGGGCGACGTCACGGTCGGAGGCGACGTCACGGTGCGCGGGGACGTCCACGTGGAGGGAGAGGTCACCGTACGCGGAGAGCCGGCGCCCGTCCGCTGGGGCGAGCTGTACGGCGACGAGGCGGCACGGCAGGACGCCGGGTCCCAGCCTGAGGGCGGGTCCGGGGAAGACGACGTCAGGTCCGCCGACCCGAGCGGGGCGGCGACGCAGCCGCTGCGCGAGGACGGGACAGCGGCGCGTTCCGTGGGTGACGGCGGCGCGGAGGAGCAGTCCCCGCGCGAGGCCGGGACAGCGGCGCGGTCCGTCCGTGACGGCGGCGCGGAGAAGCAGCCAGTACGTCAGAGTGGGGCCGGGACGGGGAGCGGCCGGCCCGCGCGTCAGGAGTCGGCTGGTGGACCCGCCCCAGGTGAGGGGCGAGAGCCCGGAGGGCGGCGTGACGAGCGGTCCGGGGCCCGGCAGGAGCCCGTGGTGGGCAAGCCCATCGACACGGAGGCCCTCCGCCGGCTGCGCAAGCTCGCGGCCAGCGCCGACCCGCAGCCTTCCGCGCCCACCCGAGGCGCCTCACGCGCTCTCCCCGGCCCCCAGACCGGGGCCGCCCCCCAGCCCGATCTTCCTGCACCGCCCACCTCCCGCACCGACCTCCCCGCACCGCCGCGCTCCAACGGGTCTCCGGTGGAAAGCGGGGCCGCGGGCCTTGGCCCCGGCGAGGAGGCAGGGGGCGGTCGTCGTCTCGCCGGTGAGCGTCCGGGGGATGACGAGGTGGCCCGCATGCAGCACCGCAAGGGGCAACCGCCCAGGCAGGTGCGGCCGCCGCTCGGTCCCGACTCCCAGCCGGTCCGTCTCATCCCACCGGTTCTCAGCCGTTCCGAGGCCGAGCCCGCGCAGGTCAACACCGAGCCCGCGCAGGTCAACACCGAGCCCGAGCAGGGGCACGCCAAGACCGAGCAGGCCAAGCCAGAGAGTGACAAGGCCGAAGCTGCGCACGCGGAGGCTGAGCACGCGGAGGCCGGGCACGCCGAGGCTGGGCAGGGGCAGGTGGCGAGCGTCGCGCAGGCGCATGCAGAAGGGGCTGCCGCTCCTGTGACGGTTCCCAAGGAGGGAGCGGCCGACGGAGGCCCCACGGCGGTCGAGACGACGGTGTCCGAGACAGCCGTGTCCGAGACGACGGTGTCCGAGACCGTTGCGTCTGAGACGGCGGTGTCGGGGGCGGTCGCGTCTGAGACGGCGATGTCCGGGAAGGTCTCGTCTGAGCGGGTCTCGTCCGAGAGTGGCCTGCGCGAGAGTGCTGTTCGGGAGGGCGGATCGCGCGAGTCCACTACGCGTGAAACCGGACCCCGTGAGGTCGAACCCCGTGAGGCCGCACGTGAGACCGGGCATCGTGAGGCCGAACTCCGTGAGGTCGGCCCCCGTGAGATCGCTCCCCAGGAAACCGCCGCCCGTGAGGGCGGGGCTGGGTGGGGTGGGCAGCGGGTGGTGGGGGCGGCTGGGAATCGGGAAGGGCGGGTGCGGAGGGTCGAGTCCGTCGTCGGGCGCGACTCCGGTGGGTGGCGGCGCATCGCGCAGGTCGTCGTCGGCGGCGGCGGTGTGCGCAGCGACGGGTCCGAGATCGACGAGGCCCGCGCCCGCGCCGTCTTCAGCGGCAGCCGTCGCATCGTGGTGCTCGGCTGCACCGGCGGCGCCGGGCAGAGCACGACCGCGCTGATGCTGGGCCACACCCTGGCCCGCCACCGTGACGACAAGGTGATCGCCGTCGACGCCAACACCGGCGGCGAGACCATGACGAGCAGGGTGACCCCCGAGACGCCAGAGACGCTGGCCTCGCTGCTGGCCGGGCTGGACCATGTCGGCGGCTACCTGTCGATGCGGGGCTACACCACCCGAACCGCCTCCGGGCTGGAGGTGATCGGGGCCGACACCGACGCGGATGCGGAGCGGCGGATGTCGGACCGCACGCTGTTCTCCGACCACCGCCTCGGCCAGGCCATCCACCTGCTCGACCGCCACTACAAGCTGACCGTCATCGACCCGGCCGCCGCGCTGGCCGCCCGCGTCCTGCCGTACGCGGACCAGCTCGTGCTCGTGGTGCCCGCGAGCGAGGAGGCTGCGGAGGCGGTGGCGATGACGTACGAGTGGCTGGACGGGCACGGCTGCGCGGACCTGCGCAGGAGGGCCGTCATGGTGGTCAACGGGGTGAGCAGGCGCTCGATGTCCGACGTCGAGCAGGCGGAGGCGGTGGCCCGCGGCAGGTGCCGGGCCATCGTCCGGGTCCCCTGGGAGGACGACCTGGCGCCGGGGGGCGCGGAGATCGCCGACCCGGGGCAGTTGCGCGCGGCCGGTCGCCGGGCCTACCTGGCCCTCGCCGGCGTGGTGGTCGCGGGCTTCGCGGCACAGTCCGTCCGAGTGAGCGAAGAGGAGTTGGCGAGTGACCCCCCCGGCACGAGAATCGGTGAGCGTTAAGTGAACGAGCGAGCGTGGACGCCCGGCTCATGCGCCGAGGGGGTGGCATGAGCCGGGCGTCCAGAGCGCACCAGCGCCTCGCGGTCCGTTACTTCGACGACCGCATCCTGCTCACGGACACCAGCGCATGGGCGTACTTCCGCCTGCCGACGGTCAGCTACGAGTTCGTCACCCCCGAGGAACGCGAGGCGCTGGCCACCAACATCACGATCGCGCTGGCCGCGATCAGGATGCCGGACGCCGAGGTCCACCTGCGGGTGGCGCACCGCACGTACCCCGCGGCGGAGTGGGCGATGACGCTGAACGGCACCTCCGACGAGGGGCCGGGCTGGCGCGACTACCTGGAGGAGATGTACCGGCACGTCTGGGCGAAGGACTTCTGGACCAAGGAGGTCTACCTCGGCGTACGGCTGGGCCCGCGCGGCCGGCAGATCGGCGGCGGCGTGCTGTCGCAGCTGTTCGGCTTCTACCAGCGCACCGAGAAGGTGCTGGGCATCGCCGACGACCATGTGCCGGACGGCGAGATCGCCCGCTGGACGGAGCAGGCCGAGCGGCTCGGCAGGGCGCTGGCCTCCAGCGCCCTGTACGCCCGGCACGCCACCTCCGTCGAGGTGGCGTGGCTGTTCCAGCACGCGGCGGCGGGCGGCATCGGCGATCCGCCGCCGTCGGCCAGCACGAAGCGGCGCTGGGGAAAGGGCGAGATCGAGTCGCTGGTGGAGGGTGAGATCCACAACGGCCGGTCGTTGCTGCGGATCGTGCAGCCGCAGGGCGACTCGTACGTGGCGCACCTGTCGTTCGCCCGCTTCCCCGACATCATGCCGTTCCCGGACGGCGAGCCGTGGATGCACTTCGCCGACCAGCTCCCGTTCCCGGTGGAGATCTCGTCGCGGATGCGGCTGATCCCGCCGGTGAAGGCGTCCAAGGACGTCGCGCGCAAGCTGGCGCACGCTCGCGACATGGACATCCACATCCGCGAGGCGGGCGCGGAGGCGCCGATCGCGCTGGCGGAGCAGATCGACGCGGCCCGCATGCTGGAGCACGGCATCACCAAGGAGCGCCTGCCCTTCGTGTACGGCTGGCACCGGCTCATCGTGTCGGCCCCGACCGAGGACATCTGCGTGCAGCGGGTGGAGGCGGTCGTCGAGCACTACCGTGACATGGGCATCGACGTGGTCAACTCGACGGGCGACCAGTTCTCGCTGTTCTGCGAGGCGCTGCCGGGCGAGAAGGTGCGGGTCAACGCCTACGCCCAGCGCCAGCCGCTGCGCACGATCGCCGGCGGCATGTCCACGGCGACCGTCGACCTCGGCGACCGGCTCGGCGAGGGCAGCGAGGGCTGGCACGGCCCGTACATCGGCGAGACCGTGGGCCGGGCGCGCAGCATCGTCCACTTCGACCCGCTGGTCGCGGCGACCCGCAACCGGCCGACGGCCATCGCGATCACCGGCGAGCCGGGCGGCGGCAAGACCACGCTCGCGCTGTTGATGATCTACCAGATGGCGCTGCGCGGCGTCACGGTGGCGGTGATCGATCCGAAGGGCGACGCCGAGTCGCTGGTGCAGCTCCTGCAGAAGCGGGGGCGCAGGGCGCGGATCATCCCGCTCGGCTCGGCCGCGCCGGGGCTGCTGGACCCGTTCTCGTTCGGTGACGACATCGCGGCCAAGAAGACCATGGCCACGGAGACGCTGCGCCTGCTGCTGCCGCGCATGTCGGAGGAGCGGGAGTCGGCCATGATCCAGGCCGTCGCCGCCGTGTCCAACGCGCCGGACCCGTCGCTGGGCAAGGTCGTGGAGTTCCTGGAGCAGTCGGGGGACGCGGCCTCCAAGAACCTCGGGGCCGTGCTCCGCTCGATGTCGGAGATGCACCTGGCCCGGCTGTGCTTCGACCCGTCGGGCGGCGACCAGATCGACAGCGAGGGCTGGACGACCGTGTTCACGCTGGGCGGGCTGACGCTGCCGGACGCGGCGACCACCCGCGACGACTACTCCTACGAGCAGCGGCTGTCGGTGGCGCTGCTCTACCTGGTGTCGCAGTTCGCGCGGCGGCTGATGAACGGGCTCGACCGCCGCGCGCCGAAGGCGATCTTCCTGGACGAGGCGTGGGCGATCACGTCCACGCCGGAGGGCGCCAAGCTGGTGCCCGAGGTCAGCCGGATGGGCCGGTCCCGTAACACCGCGCTCGTCCTGGTCTCGCAGAACGCCGGTGACCTGCTGAACGAGCAGGTGACCAACTGCCTGTCGTCGGTGTTCGCGTTCCGGTCCACCGAGCGGGTCGAGGTGGACCACGTCATGTCCCTGCTCGGGGTGGAGCCGTCGGAGGAGCACAAGGCGGTGCTGCGCTCGCTCGGCAACGGCGAGTGCGTGTTCCGTGATCTGGACGGCCGGGCCGGCCGCATCGCAGTGGACCTGATCTCGGAGGAGCTGCTGCGCTGGCTCGACACGAATCCGACGCACGACAAACCCGGCGACAGCGGGCATGATCTTCAAGGGGGAGTGGGCCGAGCGCAGGAGGTACGGTCATGAAGGTCCGGCTACCCAGGCGGCTCGCGCTCGCGCTGGCCCTGATCGCGGGCATCCTCGTGGTCCCGCTCGTGGTGGGCGGCGTGTCGCCGGCCGCCGCGGCCCCGTGCGACCTGTCGCCGGCGCTCACCCCCGAGGTGATCGGCAGCGGCGTCGACGGCATGATCTCACCGCCGCCTCCCGAGGGCACGGTCCCGGCGGCGACCACCAACTACGCGCAGTTCGGCATGAGCGGCCAGTTCTGGCACACGTACGGGCTGGGCTGCTCCGACATCGTCGCCGTCCTCGGCAACGGCTGGGCCAACACGGTCTTCCTGTGGGCCAAGGCGATCGACCGGGTGACGATCACCACCTACCAGGCCGCCGCCACGGAGGGGCCGCTCCAGTCCATCAAGAACGTGGTGGACGACATCGTCACGAACCTGTCGGAGGCGATGTACTGGCCGTTCCTGCGGCCGATCGTGATCCTCGGCGCGATCTGGCTCGCCTGGTACGGGCTGATCCGGAAGCGCGCCACGACGACGGCCGAGGGCGTCATCTGGATGGTGCTGGCCGTCACGGTGGCGACCTGGTTCTTCAGCCGGCCGGGTGACTTCACGGGCCTCGGCAAGATCGTCACGGACAAGACCGGCGAGGTGGTCAACTCTGCCTTCTCCGGTCTGCCCGGCGCGGGCGGCGCCTCCTGCCTGCCCGGCCCCGGCCAGACCAACCCGCAGGTGAAGGCCGGCGGCTACGGTCAGACGGGCACGCCGGGGGTCGACCAGAACGCCGACGCCCTGTGGTCCACGCTCGTCTGCAAGCCGTGGCTGGTGGGCCTGTTCGGCACGGCCGACCCGAACGCGCCCGTGGTGCGCGACTACGGCCGGCTCATGCTGGAGACCCAGGCGATCCCGGCGCCGCAGGCGGGCCAGCAGGCCGCCGACCCGGCGGCGCACCAGGCCAAGTACGCCGAGATCGCGGAGAAGCTCCAGAACGACCCACGCTTCGCGATCTTCCAGGGCAAGGACTGGACGTCGCGGCTCGGCGTGGCCATCGGCGCGCTGATCGCCGCCCTGGTCGCGGGCGTGCTCATCTTCCTGGTGGCGGTGTCGCTGCTGGTGCTGAAGGTCGGCTTCCTGCTGTTGCTGATCATGGGGCCGGTGTTCCTGCTGATCGGCGTGCATCCGGGCAGTGGGCGCATCATCGCGATGCGCTGGGTGGAGATGCTCGTCGGCACGCTGCTGCGGCAGGCAGTGCTGGCGCTGGTGCTCGGCGTGCTCGTGTACGGCTACGCGCTGATCATCTCCACGGCGATGCCGTGGGGGCTGCAGATCCTGTTCATGGCCCTGCTGACGATCGCGGTGTTCTTCTACCGCAGGCCGTTCCAGCACCTGTTCGCCTCGATGAACGGCCACACGCTGGCCACCCGCATGCTCGGCGAGGCGGCCAGCTCCCGCACGCTGGAGCGGTCGGCTGTGGCGCTGCCGCCGGTGGCCTCGGCCCGCATCGGGCGCTGGGGCGTGCGCAAGGCGGAGCCGCTCATCCAGGCGGCCGCGACCGGCGCGGCGGCGGGGTCGGCGGCGGCCTCGGCCGTGGCGCAGGGCCGGGCCCGCGGCGAGGAGGCGGCGGCCGGTGGGGGGCAGCAGGGCACGCGGGTGCCCGCCACAGCGGCTCCACTGGCCACCGACCAGCAGGGCGGCAAGGCGGCGTCCCGGCAGGCGCCGGCGCCGCGTCCGGGCTCGGCGCCGCCGCTCAACCTCGGCGGAACGCCGGCCCGCACGCGCGGCGCCGCGGCCTCGGGCGGACCGCGGGCGGCGGGCGGCGCGGCCGGTGGTGCAGCAGGTGGTGCGGCCGGTGGTTCAGCGGGTGGTGCGGCCGGTGGCGCGTCAGGTGGGCCGGGCCCGCGCGTGTCCGGCGGGACCGGTCCGCGGGTGTCGGGTGGCGCGGTGTCCCGGCTGGCGGGAGCAGGCGGCGGCGGCAACCGCGGCGGCAGCACCGGTGGTGACGGCGGTGGCGCGGGCTCGTCAGGCGGCTCAACAGGCGGCTCATCAGGCGGTGGCGGCTGGTTCGGCGGCCGGTCCGGTGGAGGCTGGGCGTCGCGCGGCGGCCGTTCCGGTGGTTCGGGCGGCTCAGGCGGCGGGATCTTCGGAGGCTCGGGGTCCGGCGGGTCACGGTCCGGAGGCTCGGGCGGCGGGCTGTTCGGCGGCGGGTCGAGGTCGCGAGGGTCCGGCGGTTCCGGCGGGTCGCGTTCGGGCGGCTCCCGGTGGGGTGACTCGGGCGGCCGGCGGTCGTCGAGCCGCGGCTCCTCGGGCGGCGGGATCTTCGGCGGGTCGTCGCGGCCGGCCGACGCGCCGCGAAGCCGCGCGGAGGAGCCGCCGCCGCTGTGGCTGCCCAGCCGCCGCGGCAACGGCTCCGGCGGTGACGAGCCGCCCGTGCCGTTCTGGCTCAAGCCCGGCGGTCAGGACAGGGACTGACGATGGCCCTGTCCGGTGACAAGCGGGGGCTGGCGTTCGCCGCCGTCGTGGTGGTGATCGCCGCCGTCGGCCTCTACGTGACGATGTGGCCCGGCTCCGGCGAATCCTCCGAGGAGGAGCCGGTCGCCGGCCGTACGCCGAGCGCCGTGGTGACCGTGCCGCGCAGCACGCCCCTGGCGACGGCGAGTGACGCCCCGTTCGACATCTACGCGTACCTGCCGATGTCGAAGGAGCAGCTCGCGGCGTCGGCCGACCTGGCCGAGCGGTTCACCGCCGCGTACGGCACGTTCCGCTACGACGAGGACCCGGCGGCGTACGCCGACCGGGTCAAGGCGTTCGCCACGGCGGACCTCGGCGCCGTCCTGGCGCGCACGCTCACCTCGCCCGGCACGGTCGAGCGCAACCGCGCCGACGAGGTGGTGTCCACGGCCACGGCCAAGGTGAAGGAGATCAGGTCGGTGGAGAAGACCTCCGTGGTCCTCGTCGTCACCGGCACCCAGCAGATCACCGCCAAGAGCGGGAACAAGCAGCTCACCGACGACTACGCCGTGACGGTGAGCGAGATGGGCACCGACTGGCGGGTGTTCGACCTGCAGCCCGCCGGAGAGGGCCAGGACGGGGACACCACAGGGTGAACCTCTCACGTACCCGCGTGGCCCTGGCACTCGGCGCGGCCGGGGCGGTCCTGCTCGCGCTGGTCATCGTGTCGCCGATGCTCATGACCTCGATCCCGTCGTTCATCGGCAACGGCGGGCAGCAGCCCGACTGCGGGAGCGACGCGAAGGCGCAGGAGGCGTCCGACTCGGCAGCCTCCGACATCCCGCCCGACTACCTGGAGCTGTACAAGAAGAACGGCGAGAAGCTGGGCGTGCAGTGGACGATCCTGGCGGCCGTGGGCAAGCGCGAGACCGACCACGGCCGGTCCGACCTGCCCGGCGTCAAGAGCGGCACCAACTACGCGGGCGCGGCAGGGCCGATGCAGTTCCTCATCAGCACGTGGGGCGGCAAGGCCAAGGTCCCGATGTCGTCGCAGGTCAACGGGTACGCCTCCGACGGCGACGGTGACGGGATCGGCGACGTCTACAACCCGGCCGACGCGATCCTGGGCGCGGCCAAGATGCTCAAGCGCAACGGCGCGCCGGAGAACGTGCGGCGGGCGCTGTTCGTCTACAACCGGGCCTGGTGGTACGTGGACCAGGTCGAGGAGATCGCCCGCCGCTACGCCAAGTCGGGCGAGGTCCAGGAGCCGCCGGAGGCCGACGGCTCCTGCGACGACCCGCTGGTGGAGGCGGCGCCGAGCGAGGTGGTGGGTAAGATCCTGGCGTTCGCGCTGAAGCAGCGGGGCAAGCCGTACCTGTGGGGCGGCACGGGTCCTGACGCGTTCGACTGCTCGGGGATCATCTACGCGGCCTACCAGGCCGCGGGGCTGCACATCCCGCGCACCACGTTCCAGCAGTGGCCGTACGGCGTGAAGGTGTCGCAGGGCGACGAGCAGCCGGGCGATCTGGTGTTCTTCAACGCGGGGCCGGGCACGTCGCCCGACAACCCCGGACATGTGGGGATGGTCGTGTCGAAGGGGAAGATGATCGAGGCGCGGTGCCGGCTGTGCGGGCCGATCAAGGTGACGACGTACGAGTCGCGTACGAACATCGTGGGCTTCACCCGGCCGCTGCAGAACCCGGACACCCTCGAACAGCTCAAGAAACTGCGGACGCTATGACGGTGGTCGTGGTGGCGGCGGTGATCGTCGACGCGCGGAGGCGGGTGCTCGCCGCGCAGCGTGCCGAGCCGCCCGCGCTGGCCGGCGGCTGGGAGTTCCCGGGCGGCAAGGTGGACCCGGGCGAGAGTGAGGCCGAGGCACTCGTGCGTGAGTGCCGGGAGGAGCTCGGCGTGGAGGTCGCCGTGGGGGAGCGGGTCGGCGGCGACTGGGCGCTGGCCGAGGGCTACGTCATGCGGGTGTGGCTCTGCTCGCTCGCCGCCGGCACGCCGGAGGCCAAGGAGCACCTGGCGCTGCGGTGGCTGGCGCCGGGCGAGTACTTCGACGTGGCCTGGTTGGGGGCGGACCTGCCGGTCATGCGGGCGGTGGAGGAGGTTTTGCGCGCAGGTTAACCGGGATTTGTCGGGGAATCTGGGGATAGTTCCGTCTTTACTGTGCCTTTTACCGGGCTAAGATTCCTTTGACGATTAAGATCCTCATGACCATGGTTTCGGATCGTGCGGAGGGCACAGGTGGCACGCACGCGAGCGACGGCTGTCTCCGCGATGGTCCTTTCGCTGGGCCTGACCGGCATCGGCGCCGCGCCGTTCGTCATCCAGAGCGCCAGCGCCTCGGTGTCGGCCTACGACCCCGTCGTCGATCCGTGCGACACCGACCAGGCCTGCGAGAGCTCGCCCGAGGTCACGATCACGGTCACCACCACGCTCCCCACGCCTGAGGAGGAGCCGGAGACCACGATCACCAAGACCATCACCAAGTCGCCGCCCGCCACCAAGACGGCCCAGCCGACGCCGAAGAAGACCAGGACCAGCGCGGCGGCCACCCCGCCGCCCAGCACGCCGGAGCAGAGCATCCCGGCGGTGGTGCCGCCGCAGACGTCGGCCTCGGTGGAGGTCCCGCTCACGACGCCGAGCGAGGAGCCCACGCAGGAGCAGAGCGTGCTGCTGCCGAGCGTCGCCGGCACCGAGCTGCCCTCGGCGACGCCCACGGCCACACCGCAGGAGACCTCGACGAGCGAGTCGGTCCAGCTTGAGGTGCGCGCCGCGACGCCGGAGTTCGACCAGGCCGAGATGACCCGCAAGCTCAGCATCCCGGCGCTGATCATGGTGCTGCTGGTGCTGTTCGCGGTGCTGATCTTCGAGGGGCGGCTGCGCCGGATGGCGCACGCTGCGGCCGTCCGCAGGGCCGGACCGCAGGTGCCCCGGCCCGACCTGGGCGGCCCGGGGTACGCCGGCTATCCGCCCGGCGGGCCCTACCCCGCGGGTCCCGGCTACCCGCCGCCCGCCGGTTACCCCGCGGGTCCCGGCTACGCCGCGGGTCCGCACGGCTACCCGGGCCCGACGGCGTACGCGCCGATCCTCAGCTTCGTGCCGGTCCAGACGTATCCCGGCGGTCCGGTCCAGTACGGGGCCGTCTACCAGGAGCCGAGCCCGTACGGCCGGCCCGACGCGGGTGCTCCCGTTCTGCCCGCCCTGCCCGGTCTCGTACCCGAGTCGGCCGCCGAGCCGGTGGTGCTGTACAGCAACGAGCCGGTCCAGGAGGAGCGCCAGGAGGCGTACCGGGCGCCGTTCGAGCCGCTGGTCCCGCCGGAGCAGCCGCCGGCCGACATCCCGGCGGGCGGCGCCGCGCCGTACGAGGAGCCGCCGGAGCACCCCGTGAGCCCGGCCTCGGCCGCCGAGACGGGCGACGCGGAGCCGTGGCAGGCGCCCCCGTCCGGCCCCGAGCCGGACGCGACGCTGATCCAGTTGCTGCCGGACGAGGACGGCGGCAGGCACCGCCGCAAGCACTGAGCGCTCCGCGCAGGACCCTGACCGAAACGCCGAGGCGGCCGGTGGAATCCCACCGGCCGCCTCGGCGCTTTCAGGCGCGGGTCACTTCGGGCGACGGAAGATCTTGTTGCCGAGCCACACCAGCGGGTCGTACTTGCGGTCCACCACGCGCTCCTTCATCGGGATCAGCGCGTTGTCGGTGATCTTGATGTGCTCGGGGCAGACCTCGGTGCAGCACTTGGTGATGTTGCAGTAGCCGAGCCCGTGCTCTTCCTGTGCCGACTCCTGGCGCTCGGCCACGTCGTACGGGTGCATGTCGAGCTCCGCGATGCGCATGAGGAAGCGCGGCCCCGCGAAGGACGTCTTGTTCTCCTCGTGGTCCCGGATGACGTGGCAGACGTTGTTGCACATGAAGCACTCGATGCACTTGCGGAACTCCTGGGACCGCTCGACGTCGATCTGCTTCATGCGGTACTCGCCCGGCCGCACCCCCGAAGGGGGCGTGAACGAGGGGATCTCGCGTGCCTTCTGGTAGTTGAACGAGACGTCCGTGACCAGGTCCTTGATGACGGGGAAGGTCCGCATCGGGGTGACCGTGATCGTCTCGTCCTCCTCGAAGGTGGACATCCGGGTCATGCAGCCCAGCCGCGGCTTGCCGTTGATCTCCATGGAGCAGGAGCCGCACTTGCCGGCCTTGCAGTTCCAGCGGACCGCCAGGTCGGGCGCCTGGGTGGCCTGGAGGCGATGGATGATGTCGAGGACGACCTCGCCCTCGTTCACCTCGACGGTGAAGTCCTCGAGCTTGCCCTCTCCGCCCTCACCGCGCCAGACCTTGAACTTCGCCTTGTAGCTCATCTCGAAATCCCGTCGAACTCTGTCATCTCTTCGTCGGTGAGGTACTTCTTCAGCTCGTCGCGCTCGAACAACGTGATCAGGTCGTCGCGCATCGCCGGCTGGGTCTTCTCCTCGACGGTGACCGAGGAGCCGTCGGACGTGGAGCAGACGAGCAGCTTGCGCCGCCACTCGGGGTTCATGCCGGGGAAGTCGTCGCGGGTGTGACCGCCGCGGCTCTCCTCGCGCAGCAGCGCGGCACGGGCCACGCACTCCGAGACCAGGACCATGTTGCGCAGGTCGAGGGCCAGGTGCCAGCCGGGGTTGTAGATCCGGGACCCGGCGGCGCCGACGAGGCGGACCCGCTCCTTGAGCTTCTCGACGACCTCCAGCGCCTCGGAGACCTCCTCGGCCTTGCGGATGATGCCGACCAGCTCGTTCATCGTGCGCTGGAGCTCGTGGTGCACCTCGTACGGGTTCTCGCCGGCGCGCTGCAGCGGGGCCAGCGCCTCCTCACGGGCCTCGTCCACCAGCTCCTGGACGACCTTGGGCCGGGCGGGCAGCGCGTCCACGTACGCGGCGGCGCCCGCGCCCGCGCGCCGGCCGAAGACCAGCAGGTCGGACAGGGAGTTGCCGCCGAGGCGGTTGGAGCCGTGCATGCCGCCGGAGACCTCGCCCGCGGCGAACAGGCCGGGCACCGCGGCGGCGCCCGTGTCGGCGTCGACCTCGACGCCGCCCATGATGTAGTGACAGGTCGGGCCCACCTGCATGGGCTCGGCGGTGATGTCGACGTCGGCCAGCTCCTTGAACTGGTGGTACATCGACGGCAGCCGCCGCCTGATCTCCTCGGCCGGCAGGCGGGTGGAGACGTCGAGGAAGACGCCGCCCTGGGGTGAGCCGCGTCCGGCCTTCACCTCGGAGTTGATGGCGCGGGCCACCTCGTCACGGGGCAGCAGCTCCGGGGGCCGCCGGTTGTTGGCCTGGTCGGTGTACCAGCGGTCGCCCTCCTCCTCGGTGGTGGCGTACTTGTCCTTGAACACCTCGGGGATGTAGTTGAACATGAAGCGCTCGCCGTCGGAGTTGCGCAGCACGCCGCCGTCGCCGCGGACCGACTCGGTGACGAGGATGCCGCGCACGGACGGCGGCCAGACCATCCCCGTGGGGTGGAACTGGATGAACTCCATGTTGATGAGGTTGGCCCCCGCGAGCAGCGCCAGGGCGTGGCCGTCGCCGGTGTACTCCCAGGAGTTGGAGGTCACCACGTACGACTTGCCGATGCCGCCGGTGGCGAGCACCACGGCCGGGGCGTCGAGGACGATGAGGTTGCCGCTCTCGCGCCAGTAGCCGAAGGCGCCCGAGATGCGCTCGCCGTCCTTGAGCAGGCGGGTGATCGTGCACTCGGCGAAGACCTTGATGTAGGCCTCGTAGTCGCCGTGCCGCTCGTAGTCCTCCTGCTGGAGGGCGACCACGCGCTGCTGGAGGGTGCGGATCAGCTCCAGGCCGGTGCGGTCGCCGACGTGCGCCAGGCGCGGGTACTCGTGGCCGCCGAAGTTGCGCTGGCTGATCTTGCCGTCCTTGGTGCGGTCGAACAGCGCGCCCCACGCCTCCAGCTCCCAGACCCGGTCGGGGGCCTCCTTGGCGTGCAGCTCGGCCATCCGCCAGTTGTTCAGGAACTTGCCGCCGCGCATGGTGTCGCGGAAGTGCACCATCCAGTTGTCGTCGGAGTTGACGTTGCCCATCGCGGCGGCGGCCCCGCCCTCGGCCATGACCGTGTGGGCCTTGCCGAACAGCGACTTGCACACGATGGCGGTGCGCTTGCCCTGCTGGCGGGCCTCGATGGCGGCCCGAAGCCCGGCGCCGCCCGCGCCGATGACGACGACGTCGTATTCGTGACGCTCGATTTCCACTGAGATTCCTTACGCGTACGGGAAGGCGATGATGCCCTTGGCGACCAGGCGGACGTAGAAGTCGGCGCCCATGACGGAGAACATCGAGGCCCACGCGAGGGGCTGGTGCTTGGCGTTGAGCTTGGAGACGAAGGTCCAGGCGCGGTAGCGGAGGGGGTGACGGGAGAAGTGGTTCAGCCGGCCCGCGGTGATGTGCCGGCATGAGTGGCACGACAGCGTGTACGCGGCGATCAGGACGGCGTTGAGCAGCAGGATCCAGGAGCCGAGGCCGATCGGCCGGTGGACGAGGGCGAGGATCGCGTCATAGGCGAGGATGGCGCCGATGACGATGGCGCCGTAGAAGAAGTACCGGTGGATGTTCTGGATGATCAGCGGGAAGCGGGTCTCACCGGTGTACTTGCCGTGCGGCTCCTGGACGGCGCACGCGGGCGGCGACAGCCAGAACGAGCGGTAGTAGGACTTGCGGTAGTAGTAGCACGTCAGCCGGAACCCACCGGGCAGGCCGAGGATCAGCAGGCCGGGCGGCAGCGTGTACCAGTCGCCGAAGGGCGCCAAGCCGAAGAGCCTCGCCCCCTCGGGGCAGGAGGTCGCCAGGCAGGGCGAGGAGAACGGCGCGATGTACTCCGGCCCCGGCACGTAGTACGGGGTGTCGAAGATGGCCCACACGCCGTAGACGAGGAAGGAGCTGAGCCCCAGGAAGGTCAGCAGCGGGGCCAGCCACCATCGGTCTGTGCGCAGTGTGCGCACCTTGATCTGCGCACGTTGCCTTCTGACGGGCGCGTCGGGCGTCGTCTGGCTCATCGGGGACCTCTCCACCTCCCGCGGACCCTTCACTCGCCTGGGGTCCGGGTCGTTCGCTGTTGCGCGCGGTGCGGGGCGTCGTCTCCGCTCGGGCGCGCATTGGTGGGGGATACGTTACGACGCCCGCGTGAGCATTTGTGACAAGGGTCACTCACTTTTTCGATGACCCGCTGTGATTCCTGTCACGTCCACGCGTCAGAGGCGCTTCCCCCGGTGCGGCAACTTAACCACCGTGACGAAAAAATCATCTATTTGCCGGACAACTCGGATGAATTGCTCGAAATCCACGGGCTTGGAGACGTATGCGTTGGCGTGCAGCCGGTAGCCCTGGAGGATGTCCTCCTCGGCCTCGGACGTCGTCAGGATGACCACCGGGATGGCGCGCAGGTCGGGGTCGGCCTTCACCTCGCGCAGCACCTCCATCCCGTCCATGCGCGGCAGGTTGAGGTCGAGCAGCACCAGGTCGGGCCGTGGCGCTTCCTGGTAGGCCGCCTCGCGGCGCAGGAAGGCCATCGCCTGCTCGCCGTCGTTCACCACGTGCAGGTGGTTGCTCACCTTGTTGAACTCGAACGCCTCCCGCGTCAGCAGGATGTCGCCCTGGTCGTCCTCCACCAGCAGCACCTCGATCGGGCGGCCGGCGCTCATGCGTCGTCCCCCACCGCGGGCAGCGTCCAGCGGAAGGTGGCGCCGGGCCCCTCGGCGTCGCCGTCGAGCCAGAGCCGGCCGCCGTGATATTCGACGATCTTGCGGCAGAGCGCCAGCCCGATGCCCGTTCCCGGGTAGACGTCGCGCGGGTGCAGGCGCTGGAAGATCAGGAAGATCCGGTCGGCGTACTTGCCCTCGATCCCGATCCCGTTGTCCGAGCAGCTGAACTCCCACATGTCGTCCTTCCGCACGGCCTCGATCCGGACGCGGGGCGGCTCCGCGGAGCGGAACTTCACGGCGTTCTCGACGAGGTTCTGGAAGAGCTGCGTGAGCTGGAGCCGGTTGCCGAGCACGCGGGGGAGCGGGTCCGCCGTGACGGTCGCGTCCGTCTCCTCCAGGGCCGCCGACAGGTTGTCCAGGGCCGCGGACAGCGCCGGGCCCGTGTCGACGGGCGTCCGCTCGCCGCTCACCCGGCCCACCCGCGAGAAGTCGAGCAGGTCGTTGATGAGGAGTTGCATGCGCTTGGCGCCGTCCACCGCGTAGTGGATGTACTGCCTGGCGCGTTCGTCGAGCCGGTCGCCGTAACGCTGGTCGAGCATCTGCGTGAAGCTGGCGATCTTGCGGAGCGGCTCCTGGAGGTCGTGGCTGGCCACGTAGGCGAACTGCTCCAGCTCGCCGTTCGAGCGGCGCAGCTCGGCCGCCTGCTCCTCGGCGCGGCGCCAGGCGGTGACGATGCGCTCGCGCATGGCGTCGACGTGGCCGGACAGCTCCGCCAGCTCCGCCGGGTGCTCGACGGTCGGGCGGTGGTCGAAGTCGCCGGCCGCGACCTGGCGCACCTGCTCGGTGAGCTGGGCGATGGGCTTCAGGACGACGTACCTGAGGACGCAGCCCAGCACCACGCCGGTCACCAGCAGGATCAGCAGCAGCACGATCAGCGCCACGTACAGCCTGCCGAGGTGTGCCTCCACCTCCGGGCGTGGCCGGGCCGCGCGGATCTGATCGATGAGCAGGATCGTGAACACGATGGCGGTCGCGAACGCGAGCGTGACGACCGAGCCGACGACCGCGAACCAGCGGCCCATCGGCAGGCCGCCCAGCCCGGTGGCCACACGGGGCGGCGGCAGCGGCCGGATGCCCGACACGTCGCTCATGCCGTCCCCTTCCTGAGGAGCACCATGGCGAGGTCGTCGTCCGGGGTGCCCACGTGGCGGACGAGCCGGTCGAGGTCGATGGAGCCGTGCTCGCGGACGAGCTCGACCAGGCCCTCGACGCCGAGCGGCAGGCCGTCCTCGCCGGCCGCGGCCTCGATGAGGCCGTCGGTGTACATCATGATCGCCCATTCCTCCCCGAGGGGGACATCGATGACCTTCCACTCGGCGTCGGTGAAGATGCCGAGCGGGGGCCCGGACGGTGTGCCGTCCACCACGTCCACCGCGCCGTCGCGCACCAGCAGGGGCGGCGGGTGGCCCACGACCCGCATCCGGGCATGACGCAAATCGGGGGTGATCGTGGCCATGCACAGCGTGGTGAAGATCTCCGGAGCCTTGCGCTCGGCCCGCAGCAGCGCGTCGAGCGTGTGCAGCATCCGCTCGCCGGTCTGCCCGGCCAGTACGAGCGTGCGCCAGGCGATGCGCAGGGCGACGCCGAGCGCCGCCTCGTCGGGGCCGTGGCCGCACACGTCGCCGACCACGGCGTGGATCGCGCCGTCGGAGGTCTGCACGGTGTCGAGGAAGTCGCCCGCGAGCAGCGTGCCCTGGTTGCCGGGCAGGTAGCGGGTGGAGTGCTCGACCGCGTCGGTGCGCAGCAGCGCGACGGGCAGCAGCCCGCGCTCCAGCCGGGAGTTCTCCTTGGCGATCAGCTCGGCCTCGACCAGGCGGAGCTGGGCCAGGTCGGCCCGCTTGCGCTCCATCGCGTAGCGGATCGCCCGGGCCAGCAGCCGGGCGTCGATGTCCTGCTTGACGAGGTAGTCCTGGGCGCCGGCCTGCACCGCGGCGACGCCCACGTGCGCGTCGCGCAGGCCGGTCAGCACGAGCACGGCCGCGTGCGGCGCGAGGCGCAGCACCTCCTCCAGCGCCTCCAGGCCCGAGGCGTCCGGCAGCGTCAGGTCGACCAGCACGCACTGGATCGCGGTGGTCAGCTTCGGCCTGGTCTCGCGGAGACTGCGCACCCAGGTGATCCTCGGCGGCGCCTCCGCCTCCTTGAGCAGCTCCTCCACCAGGAAGGCGTCACCGTCGTCGTCCTCGACGAGGAGCAGCGTCAATGTCTCGGAAAGCGTTGCCGTCACACGCGGGCCTCTTCGCAGGGTGGAACTGTTGCAGCTCATTGTGCGATGAGCTCGACCCCTTGCGGAAGCGTCCCCTCGTGTCCCGCCTCGACCACGAATGCCAGGAGCGTGGCCCGGAACGCCTGCGCGGCCCTGGTCGGCTCCACGTCCCGGCGGTGCGCCAGCGCCACCGTACGGCTGAGCCCCGGCGGCGCGAGCGGCGTGGCGGTCAGCCCCGGCCGCCCGTCGAGCACCATCGAGGGCACGACCGCCACCCCCAGCCCCGCCTCCACGAAGCGCAGCACCGCGTCCATCTCGCCGCCCTGCACGGCCAGCCGCGGCTCGAACCCGGCCTGCCGGCAGGCGGCCAGCGTGGCCTCCCGCAGGTCGTAGCCGCGCCGGAACATCACCATCGGCCGGCCGCGCAGATCCTCGATGCGCAGGTGCGACTTGCGCAGCGGCTCGTGGGAGGAGGTCACCACGACCAGGTTCTCCCGCAGGAGCTCCTCGGTGACCAGCGCCGGGTCGTCGCCCTGCAACGGCATGATGATCAGGGACAGGTCGATCTGGCCGCGGGCCAGCGCCCTGACCAGGTCCCGCGAGCCGCCCTCCTCGACGAGCAGCTCGACGCCCGGATAGTCACGGTGGAAGCGGGCCAGCGCGTCGGCCAGCAGCCCCGTGCACAGCGAGGGCGTCGCGCCGAGCCGTACGCGGCCCTTGCGCAGGCCGGCCAGCTCGGCGACCTCCTGGCGGGCCGTCTCGGCGTCGGCCAGCATCCGGCGGGCCAGGGGCAGCAGCGCCTCGCCGGCGGCCGTCAGGGTGACGTTGCCGCGCGCCCGGGAGAACAGCGGCGCGCCGAGGTCGGTCTCCAGCGCCTTGATCTGTTTGCTGAGCGAGGGCTGGGCGACCCGCATCCGCTCGGCCGCCTGGGTGAAGTGCCTGGTCTCGGCCACTGCGACGAAGTAGGAGAGCTGCTGCAACTGCATGTGATATTCCTCGCACTGGCCTGGGCTGTTTCCGCGCGCCGGCCGTACAAACCAGACATCATAGCCGGAGGCTATGGAAACCAGGCCCGTCATGACTTGGACGGATCATCGCTGGATACCTAGCGTCAGAAAACGTGACTGCCACGATAGAGCGCGGCGCCGCCACCGCGCCTGTTAGCTCCCCCAAGTCCGCTCCACCGGCGAAGACGCCCGCCGCCCGGAAGCCGCAGAAGTTCCTGGCCTCCTCCAACGGCAAGAAGGCCGTCATGGCGGTCACCGGCGCCGTGATGGTCTCCTTCCTCATCCTGCACATGCTGGGCAACCTCAAGATCTTCTTGGGGCGCGAGTCGTTCAACGACTACGCCGACGCGCTGCGCACCCTCTTGGAGCCCATCGCCCCGTACCGGACGGTGCTGACGATCCTCGAGATCGGCCTCGTCGTGTCCGTGGTCCTGCACATGTGGGCCGCGATCTCCCTCGCCAGACGGGCGCACCGCGCGCGGCCGGTGAAGTACGTCGCCAAGAAGTCGCAGGCCGGCGGCTACGCCACCCACATCATGCGGTTCGGCGGCATCACGATCCTGCTCTTCCTGGTCTGGCACCTGCTGGACCTGACCTTCGGCGTGGTCAACCCCAAGGGCTTCGACTCCGCCCCGGCCGACCGGATGATCGCCGGGTTCGCCGCGTCGCGCTGGTGGGTGACGCTGATCTACCTCGTCGCCGTCGTCATGGTGGGCCTGCACCTGCGGCACGGCATCTGGAGCGCCTTCCAGACGCTCGGCTGGGCCAACCGCGCCCGCTACCGCGCGCTGCGCGCCACCGCCTCCGTCGTGTCCGCCGTCCTCGTCGTCGGCTTCCTCGCCCCGCCGCTCGCCATCACCTTCGGAGTCGTGAAGTGAAATACGTAGAGGGCTCGGAGATCCGGGACACCAAGGCGCCCGAGGGTCCCATCGAGGACCGGTGGGAGACGCGCAAGTTCGCCGCCAAGCTCGTCAACCCGGCCAACAAGCGCAAGCTCAACGTCATCGTGGTCGGCACCGGCCTGGCCGGCGGCTCGGCCGCCGCGACGCTCGGCGAGCTGGGCTACAACGTCAAGTCGTTCTGCTACCAGGACTCGCCCCGGCGCGCCCACTCCATCGCCGCCCAGGGCGGCATCAACGCCGCCAAGAACTACCGCGGCGACGGCGACTCCGTCTACCGGCTGTTCTACGACACCGTGAAGGGCGGCGACTTCCGCGCCCGCGAGTCGAACGTCTACCGCCTGGCCCAGGTCTCGGTGAACATCATCGACCAGGCCGTGGCCCAGGGCGTCCCGTTCGCCCGCGAGTACGGCGGCCTGCTCGACACCCGCTCGTTCGGCGGCGCCCAGGTCTCGCGTACCTTCTACGCCCGCGGCCAGACGGGCCAGCAGCTCCTGCTCGGCGCCTACCAGGCGCTGGAGCGGCAGGTGGCGGCCGGGACCGTGGAGATGTTCACCCGCCACGAGATGCTCGACCTGATCGTCGCCGACGGGCGGGCCCGCGGCGTCATCGTGCGCGACATGGTGACCGGCGAGATCGAGCGGCACGTCGCCGACGCGGTCGTGCTGGCCACCGGCGGCTACGGCAACGTGTTCTTCCTGTCCACCAACGCCAAGGGCTGCAACACCACGGCCATCTGGCGGGCCCACGAGCGCGGCGCGTACTTCGCCAACCCCTGCTACACGCAGATCCACCCGACCTGCATCCCGGTGTCCGGCGAGTACCAGTCGAAGCTGACGCTGATGTCGGAGTCGCTGCGCAACGACGGCCGCGTGTGGGTGCCGCTGCGCAAGGGCGACGACCGCGTGCCCGGCGACATCCCCGAGGACGAGCGCGACTACTACCTGGAGCGCATCTACCCGGCCTTCGGCAACCTCGTCCCCCGCGACATCGCCTCCCGGGCCGCCAAGAACGTCTGCGACGAGGGCCGCGGCGTCGGCCCCGGCGGCCTCGGCGTGTACCTCGACTTCCGCGACGCCATCAACCGGCTCGGCCGGGACGCCGTGGAGAAGAAGTACGGCAACCTGTTCGAGATGTACGAGCGCATCACCGGCGAGAACCCGTACGACACCCCGATGCGCATCTACCCGGCGGTCCACTACACGATGGGCGGCCTGTGGGTGGACTACGACCTGCAGTCTACGATCCCCGGTCTGTTCGTGATCGGCGAGGCGAACTTCTCCGACCACGGCGCCAACCGTCTCGGCGCCTCCGCGCTGATGCAGGGCCTGGCGGACGGCTACTTCGTGCTGCCCACCACCATCGGCGACTACCTGGCGGCCGGCCCGTTCGGCGAGGTCGACGAGGAGGCCGTGGCCGAGGCCGAGGTCAAGGTCCGGTCCAAGATCGAGCGCCTGATGTCGGTCAACGGCAACCGCACCCCCGACTCCTTCCACCGCGAGCTGGGCAAGCTCATGTGGGACTACTGCGGCATGGAGCGCACCGAGGAGTCGCTGCGCAAGGCCCTGGAGCGCATCCCCGAGCTGCGCAAGGAGTTCTGGGAGAACGTCAAGGTCAGCGGCACCCCCGAGGAGCTCAACCAGGTGCTGGAGAAGGCCGGCCGCGTCGCCGACTTCTTCGACCTGGCCGAGCTCATGTGCCTGGACGCCCTGGTGCGCACCGAGTCGTGCGGCGGCCACTTCCGGGCCGAGTCGCAGGACGCCGACGGCGAGGCGCTGCGCGACGACGAGCACTTCGCGCACGTGTCGGCGTGGGAGCACTCCCCGGACGGCGTGCCGGTGCTGCACAAGGAACCGCTCGAGTACGAGTACGTCAAGATGACCCAGCGGAGCTACAAGTGAACCTGACTTTGAAGGTCTGGCGGCAGAGCGGCCCCTCCGACGCCGGGCGCATGGTGACGTACAAGGTCGAGGACGTCTCGCCCGACATGTCGTTCCTGGAGATGCTGGACGTCCTCAACGAGCGGCTGATCCTCGAGGGCGACGACCCGGTGGCCTTCGACCACGACTGCCGCGAGGGCATCTGCGGCATGTGCGGCATGGTCATCAACGGCGTCGCGCACGGCGAGCAGCGGGCCACCACGACCTGCCAGCTCCACATGCGGCACTTCGAGGACGGCGCCACCGTCACCATCGAGCCGTGGCGGGCCGCGCCGTTCCCGGTCGTGAAGGACCTCGTCGTGGACCGGTCGGCGTTCGACCGGATCATCCAGGCGGGCGGCTTCGTCTCGGTGCCGGCCGGCTCGGCCCCGGACGCCCACAGCGTGCCGGTCCGCAAGGAGGACGCCGACGACGCCTTCGACGCGGCCACCTGCATCGGCTGCGGCGCCTGTGTCGCGGCCTGCCCGAACGGCTCCGCCTCCCTCTTCACCGCCGCCAAGATCACCCACCTGAGCCTGCTGCCCCAGGGCCAGCCGGAGCGCCTGACCCGCGCCAAGGCCATGGTGGACCAGATGGACGCGGAGGGCTTCGGCGGCTGCACCAACACCGGCGAGTGCACCGCGGTGTGCCCCAAGGGCATCCCGCTGGACACGATCGCCCAGATGAACAGCGACTACCTCCAGGCCAACTCGAAGTAGTCGACACACCCGCGCCACGTCGGACGTCGTCGACGCGGCGCGGGTGTTTGTACGTCGGCAGGGCGGTCAGGCGGTCCAGGCGGTCCAGGCGGAGGTCGTGTCGAGGCGGTCGCGCCAGAGCTTCTCGCCGC
Organism: Nonomuraea sp. NPDC050733; assembly: GCF_040654215.1. Lineage (NCBI taxonomy): Bacteria > Bacillati > Actinomycetota > Actinomycetes > Streptosporangiales > Streptosporangiaceae > Nonomuraea > Nonomuraea sp. NPDC050733. The sequence continues at coordinate 22,211 of NZ_JBFAHO010000027.1, forward strand.
CGCCTCCCGGCTCCCAGCGGGCCGTGAAGTCCAGCAGATCGTGGCAGCGGGTCAGCATCGCCGCGTGCCGCTCGCCCCACGACGGCACCTCCAGGCCGCCCTCCCCGCGGTACGCCTCGAAGAAGCGCGGCAGCAGCGGCACGTGCTCCGGATGGTGCGTGCGGACGATCCACTCGCACCACGACAGGTCCTCGACCGGCGGACCCGGATGCGCCCACTCCCAGTCGAGGATCGCCACCGGCTCGAACGTCACCGGGTCGAACAGCATGTTCTGCGGGCCGTAGTCGCCGTGGACGATCCCCAGCCGGTGGATGCCCGCCAGCGCCCGCCCGCAGGCGGCCAGCACCTCGGCGGCCCGGCCGTCGTCCAGCAGGTCCTGGCCGTGCTCCCCGGGCACGAAACGGGTCGTCACGCTCGTCGGCGTGATCTTGTGGACGCGCGGCACCGGCAGACGGCCTCTCAACCGGCGCAGGAACCTGCTCTCCGTGCGCAGCCGGACCTCCGCCTCGGGGCCCTCGTAACACTTCACGACGAGCGCGCCGTCGCCCACCGTGCTGTTGGTGTACCCGTGCCTCACAGAGACCGATTCTGGCCTACCGCCACGCCCGGCGCACCGGCCGGCTCGGGTTGACTGTGACGGCCCTGGGAGTGACGTTCCACAGCGTGAAAATGGTTTGCCGCGCGTCGAACCGTTTGTCAACCTTGACTGGCCATGCGCTCCCTTCCTGAAGCCGATCCCGGCATGCCCGACATCCGCGGCCCGCTCCGCTACCTGTGGTGGAACGCGCGCCGCCAGTTGCCGTCCCTGCTGGGCGGCATCGGCTTCGCGACCGTCTGGTGGCTCGTGCAGGCCCTCGTGCCGGCCGTGCTCGGGAAGGGCGTCGACGCCGTCACCGCCAAGGACGCCCGGTCGCTGGTGCTCTGGTCGCTCGCCCTGCTGGGGCTCGGCCTGGTCCAGGCGTACACCGGGATCATGCGGCACCGGCTGGCCGTCTACAACTGGCTGGCCGCCGCGTACCGGACGGTCCAGGTGACCGCCCGCCAGGCCGCCCGGCTCGGCGCCACGCTGCCCAAGCGGCTCTCGACGGGCGAGGTCGTCAGCGTCGGCAACTCCGACATCGCGCACATCGGCAACTCGATGGACATCCTGCTGCGGGGCGTCGGCTCGATCGTGGCGATCGTCACCGTGACCGTGATCCTCATCTCGACCTCGCTGCCGCTGGGGCTCATGGTGCTCGTCGGCGTGCCGATCATGGCCGCGGCGGTCGGGCCGCTGTTACGTCCGCTGCACAGCCGGCAGAAGACCCAGCGCGACCTGTCCGGCGACCTGTCCACCAGGGCCGCCGACATCGTGGCCGGCCTGCGGGTGCTGCGCGGCATCGGCGGTGAGCGGGTGTTCGCCGAGCGCTACCGCGAGGAGTCGCAGCGCGTCCGCCACGCCGGGGTCGCCGTCTCCCGGGTCGAGTCGCTGCTCGAAGGCGCGCAGATCCTGCTGCCCGGCCTGCTCATCGCGGCCGTCACCGGCGTCGGCGCCTCGTTCGCGCTCGACGGGGAGATCTCCGCCGGCCAGCTCGTCGCCTTCTACGGCTACGCGGTCTTCCTGATCGGCCCCATGCGCACGCTCACCGAGGCCGCGGACAAGCTCACCAAGGGCCACGTGGCCGCCCGCCGGGTGGTGCGGATCCTGTCGATGGAGCCGGAGGTGTCCGGCGGCACCGGGACCAGCGGGGGCGGCGTGCTGCGCGACACCTTCAGCGGCGTCACCCTCCAGCCGGGCACGTTCACCGCCGTGGCCGCCGCCGAGCCCGAGGACGCGATCGCCATCGCCGACCGGCTCGGCCGCTACACCGGCGGCGACGTCACCTTCGGCGAGGCCGAGCTGGCCGCCCTGCCGATCGACGAGGTCCGCTCCCGCATCCTGGTCGCCGACAACGGCGCCCGCCTGTTCACGGGCCGGCTCCGCGACGAGCTGGACGTCCGCGGCCACGCCTCCGATGACGACGTACGGCGGGCGCTGCGGGCGGCCTGCGCCGAGGACATCGTGGAGGCGCTGCCCGACGGGCTGGAGGCGTCCGTGGCCGAGGGCGGCCGGGAGTTCTCCGGCGGCCAGCAGCAGCGGCTGCGGCTGGCCCGCGCCCTGGTCGCCGACCCGGAGGTGCTCATCCTGGTCGAGCCGACCAGCGCCGTGGACGCCCACAGCGAGGCCCGCATCGCCGACCGGCTGACCCGGGCGCGCGCCGGCCGTACGACGCTGGTGTGCACCACCAGCCCGCTGGTGCTCGACCGCACCGACCACGTGATCTACGTCGAGGACGGCAGGGTGCTCGCCGAGGGCACCCACCGGGAGCTCCTGGAGCTCTCGCCCGCCTACGCCGCCACCGTGACCCGAGGGGAGGACTGACGATGGCCCGCGAGATCCTGCCGGTCGCCGACCAGGCGCGGGTGCGCGCCTACGCCCGGCGGCTGACGCTGAGGTACCCGCGCCGGCTGGCCACCGCCCTCGCCCTGCACGGGCTGGCCGCCGTCGCCGGGCTGGCCGTGCCGTGGCAGCTCGGCCGGCTCGTCCAGGACGTCGAGAAGGGCGCCGGCGTCAACGTCGCGCTCGTCGCGGGCGGCATCGGCGCCTTCCTGCTGCTCCAGGGGGTGCTGGTCCGCTACGCGGTGCTGGCCTCGGCCCGGCTCGGCGAGAAGGTCCTGGCCGAGCTGCGGGAGGAGTTCGTCGAGCGGGTGCTCGCCCTGCCGCTGTCCACGGTGGAGCGGGCCGGCTCCGGCGACCTGATCACGCGCACGTCCCGCGACGTCGACTCGCTGTCCAGGACCGTGCGGCACGCCGTGCCCGAGACGCTGATCGCGGTCGTCACGTTCGCGATCACGATGGGCGCGCTCGTCCTGGTCGGACCGCTGCTCATGCTGCCGATGCTGGTGGCCGCGCCGCTGCTGTGGTTCGCCACCCGCTGGTACCTCAGAAGGGCCCGGGACGGTTACCTGCGCGAGAACGCCGCCTACGCCGACATGACCGAGTGCCTGGCCGAGACCGTGCAGGGCGCCAGGGCCGTCGAGGCGCTCGGCCTCCAGGGGCGACGGCGGGAGCGGACCGACCGCGACATCGCCCGCTCCTTCGCGGCCGAGCGCTACACGCTGGGCCTGCGCACGGTCTGGTTCCCGGCCGTGGAGCTGGGCTACGTCGTCCCCGTCGTGTCCACGCTGCTCGTCGGCGGCCTGTTCTACATCGACGGCTGGGTCACGCTGGCCCAGGTCACCGCCGCCACCCTGTACGCCCAGCAGCTCATCGACCCGCTCGACCGGTTCCTCATGTGGATCGACGAGCTCCAGGTCGGCGGGGCGGCCATGGCCCGGCTGCTCGGCGTCGCGGAGGTGCGCGACGACCGCGCCCCCTCCGGCGCCCGGCCCTCCGGCGAGCTGCTGGCGGCCGACGACGTCCGCTACGCCTACCGGGAGGGGCGCGACGTGCTGCACGGCGTGTCCCTCACCGTGCGGCCCGGCGAGCGCCTGGCCATGGTCGGGCCGTCTGGGGCGGGCAAGTCCACGCTGGGCAGGCTGCTGGCCGGCATCCACGGCCCGCGCGAGGGCACCGTGTCGGTGGGCGGCGTCCCGCTGGTGGAGCTGCCGCTGGACGACCTGCGCGGGCACGTCGCGCTGGTCACCCAGGAGCACCACGTGTTCAAGGGCACGATCCGCGACAACCTGCTCATCGCCCGGCCGGAGGCCGATGACGAGGCCGTGCGCGACGCGCTCGCGGCCGTGGACGCGCTGGACTGGCTCCTCGCCCTGCCGGACGGCCTGGACACGGTCGTGGGCTCCGGCGGGACGGCCGTCTCGCCGGCGCACGCGCAGCAGCTCGCGCTGGCCCGGCTCGTGCTGGCCGACCCGCACACGCTGGTGCTGGACGAGGCCACCTCGCTGATCGACCCGCGCGCCGCCCGGCACCTGGAGCGCTCGCTCGCGGCGGTGCTGGACGGGCGCACGGTCATCGCGATCGCGCACCGTCTCTACACGGCGCACGACGCGGACCGGGTCGCGGTGGTGGAGGACGGGCGGATCACCGAGCTGGGCCCGCACGAGGAGCTGGTGGCGGCGGGCGGCTCGTACGCGGCGCTGTGGAGCAGCTGGCACGGCGCCCCGGCCCGCACGGGCGGCTGACCCTGCTCCGCCCGCGTCACCCGCCCAGGGGCCGCTCTGGCGGCCAGGCGGCGCGCTGGAGGCGCCCCGTGAGCGTGCGCAGGCGCTCCAGCAGCTCCGGCGGCTCCCTCACCTCGAACTCGAACCCGAACGCGGCCACCCACACCGCCAGGTGGTCGAGGCTGTCGGAGCCGATCCGCAGGACGCACGTGCGCTCGTCGATCGGCTCCACCACGCCGAGCGTGACGGGCACCTCGCCGGCCACCTCCGTCGCCGGGGCGTACATGGTCAGGACGGCCTGGTGGCGGTGCGGCCGGGTGGCCGTGGCCGCGGCCAGGTAGCGCGCCACGTCCTCGTCGGGCAGCGGGCGCGGGACGAAGCGCGGGCCGTTCGGCACCCGCAGGGACATGCGGTCCACCCGGTACGTGCGCCAGTCGTCCCGAGTCGTGTCCCAGCCGAGGAGGTACCACCGCCGGCCGCCGCTGACCAGCCGGTACGGCTCGGCGTCGCGCACGCTCTCCTCGCCCTCGCGCGCGACGTACCCGAACCGCAGCCGCTCCCGGTCGCGCACCGCCGCGGCGATGGCGGTCAGCGTCGCGGGGTCCACCGTGGGACCGCCGGCCGGCATGGCCACCATCGCCGCGCCGAGTGTTCCCACCTGGTGGCGCAGCCGCGACGGGAGGACCTGGTCCAGCTTGGCGAGGGCGCGCACGGACGTCTCGGCGATGCCGGTGACCGCGCCGCCCGCGGCCGTGCCCAGCGCCACCGCCACGGCCACCGCCTCCTCCTCGTCGAGCAGCAGCGGCGGCAGCGCGCCGCCGCTGCCCATCTGGTAGCCGCCGCCCACCCCGCCCACCGCGTCGACGGGGTAACCGAGGTGACGCAGCTTGCCGACGTCGCGCCGCAGCGTTCGGGGGCTGACCCCGAGCCGCCCGGCCAGCTCCGCCCCCGGCCAGTAGGGGCGTCCCTGCAACAGGCTCAGCAGGCGGAGCAGGCGGGCAGAGGTCTCGAGCACACGACGACTCTGCCACCGATCGCGGCCGGTAACCGACCGCGATCAACCCAAGGGTCAGGTCAGGGTGCCGAAGAACGCGCGGACGTCCTCGGCGAACACCCCCGGCTCCTCCATGGCGAGGAAGTGGCCGCCGGCGTCCTGCTGCGACCAGTGCACGATCGCGTGGTCGCGCTCGGCGTACGGCCGGATGCCGTACTCGTTCGTCCCCGCCAGCAGCACGCCCGTGGGGACGGTGCCGCGCGGCTTGGGTTCCCAGCCCGCCGGGTCGTTGACCTGCTCGTAGTAGATCTGCGCCGCCGAGCCGGCCGTGCCGGTCAGCCAGTAGAGGGTGACGTTGGTGAGGAAGAGGTCACGGTCCACCGGGCCGCCCGCCCAGCGGTGGAACATCTCCGCGATCCAGGCGAGCTGCCCGGCCGGGGAGTCGGTCAGGCCGTACGCGAGCGTCTGCGGGGAGCGCGACTGGATCGCGACGTACCCGGCGGTCGCCTCCTCAAGGGCGGCGGCCCGCTCGCGCTCCACGTCCGTCAGCCGGGCGTCCTCCTCCTCGTCGCCCGCCGGGAACGACAGGATGCCGCTGAGGTGGACGCCGGCGACCCGCTCGGGGGCCAGACGGGCCATCTCCGGGGCGACGAACGCGCCGGTGTCGCCGCCGTGCACGCCGTACCGGTCGTAGCCGAGGATCTCCATCAGCCGCGTGAACGCCCCGGCGACGCGGCCGGCGGTCCAGCCCGGCTCGGCGAGCGGCGACGAGAACGCGAACCCGGGGATCGACGGGATCACCAGGTGGAAGTCCTTGCGCAGCGGCTCGACCACCTCCAGGAACTCCACGAAGGACATCGGCCAGCCGTGCAGCAGCACGAGCGGCAGCGCGCCGGGATCGTCCGAGCGGACGTGGGCGAAGTGGACGGTCTGGCCGTCGATGACGGTCGTGAACTGCGGCAGCGCGTTGAGCCGCCGCTCCTGGGCGCGCCAGTCGAAGTCCGTGCGCCAGTAGGCGGCCAGTTCCTTCGCGTGGTCCACGGGGGTGCCGCGGGTCCAGCCGGTGCCGGGCAGGTCGGCGGGCCAGCGGGTGGCGTCGAGCCGGCGCCGCAGCTCGTCGAGGTCGGACTCGGGGACGTCGATGGTGAAAGGGGTCGGTGAAGACATAGCCGCGACCCTAGGAAGGATCGCGGCCACCTTCTGTCCTCCGGTGCCGGGGCCGGTGTCAGTCGCCCAGCGCGCGCTTCAGGAAGTCGACCTGGAGCAGCAGCAGGTTCTCCGCGACGACCTCCTGCGGCGTCATGTGGGTGACGCCCGACAGCGGCAGCACGGTGTGCTGGCGGCCCGCCGCGAGCAGCGCGGAGGACAGGCGCAGCGTGTGGGCGGCCACCACGTTGTCGTCGGCCAGGCCGTGCACGAGCAGCAGGGGCCGCTCCAGCTTGGCCGCGTCGCCGAACAGCGAGGACTTGTCGTACACGTCCGGCTGCTCCTCCGGGTGGCCCAGGTAGCGCTCGGTGTAGCAGGTGTCGTACAGCCGCCAGTCGGTCACCGGCGCCCCCGCGACGGCCGCGTGGAACACGTCCGGCCGGCGCAGCACCGCCAGCGCCGCCAGGTAGCCGCCGAACGACCAGCCGCGGATCGCCACCCGCCCGAGATCGAGGTCGTCGGGGTACTGCTGGGCCACGCCCTGCAGCGCGTCGATCTGGTCCTCCAGGGCCGGGGTCGCCAGGTCGTCGAGCACCTCCCGCTCGAACGCCGGCCCCCTGCCGGGCGTGCCGCGGCCGTCGGCCACGATGACCGCGAACCCCTGCTCGGCGAACCACTGGCTCTCCAGGTAGCCGCCCCGCCGGTTGAGCACGCGCTGCGCGTGCGGCCCGCCGTACGGGTCCATGAGGACGGGCAGCCGTCCCGAGCCCGGCTGGTGCCAGGAGGGCAGCACCACGGCGGTGGCCAGCTCGCGGCGGCCGGAACGGCCGAGCGAGACCCGCAGGTCCAGGCCGGGGCGCTCGGCCATGGACGGGATCGGGATGGCCATGCCGTCACGGCGGACGACCGTCGTGGACACGCCCTCCGCGTCGAGGCTCTGCTCGGTGAGCACGCCGACGCCGCCGGCCATCCGCCCCGAGAACACCCCGGAACGGGTCGAGACCGGCAGCAGCGAGTGGCCGTCCCACGTCCAGAGCTGGATCTCGGTCGGGTCGCCGCTGGCGCTGAACAGCACGCTGTCGTGGTCGACGTCGAGCACGGCCCGCACCTGGAGCGTGGGCGGCGTGACCGCGCGGTCGCCGACGAACAGGCGGTGGCCGCCGTCGGCGGAGGCCACCCACACCAGTGAGCCGTCGTCCAGGTGGGCCGGCACGCCGTTGACGATGTCCACCCAGGCCGGGTCCGTGTCCTCGCGCACCAGTGTCGAGGCGCCCGTCGCCGGATCCACCTCGAACAGGCGCAGCGCCTTCTGGTGGCGCGGCATCGTCACGATCGACAGCGCGTGGGAGTCCCAGGCGGCCGTGGTCAGGTACTCGTCCTCGAACGGCACCGCCACCCGCGAGCCGTCGAGCCCGAGCACGAACAGCTCGGTGACCGCGTTGGGCGTGCCGGCGGCCGGGTAGCGCTGGGCCGTCGGAGTCCGGTCGGGGTTGGCCGGGTCGGCGATGTACCAGGTGTGGACCGGGGCCTCGTCGGCCCGCTCCACCAGCAGCGCGTCGCCGCCGGGCGACCACCAGTGGCCGCGCATCCGGTCCATCTCCTCGGCCGCGATGAACTCCGCCAGGCCGTAGGTCACGGTGGGGGACTCCGGCGTCGCCAGCGCGCGGTCCTCGCCCGAGGCGAGGTCCTGGACGCGCAGCGCGCCCTCGGACACGTACGCGACGTGCCGGCCGTCCGGGGACAGGCGCGGGTCGATCACCGCGCCCGGCGCGTCCAGGCGGCGCGACCGGCCGCTCGCCAGCTCCGTCACGTACAGGCCGCCGGCCAGGGCGAACACGGCGGCCGTCACCGCGGCGTCGGTGCTGTAGGCGACCACGCCGCCCGCCTGCTCACGGCTGCGCTCGCGCCGGGCGCGCTCCTCGGGCGGCAGGTCGCCCTCGTCGGCGTCGAGCGCCCGCGGGTCGACGACCAGCCGCTCGACGTGGGTCTCGGTGTCGAGCTCCCACAGGCAGGTGACCGGGTCGGTGCCGGCCTTCGTCCGCAGGAACACCACCCTGGAGCCGTCGGGGGAGATCGTGAAGCCCCTGGGCACCCCGAGGGTGAACCGGCGGGTCCTGGCCGACAGACGCGGGAAGCTCTCACTCATGGGCCCAATCCTGCCAGGAGGCGGTGGTTGGTTACGCTCTGACTCATGACCGATCGACGGCTGCTGCTCGTTCACGCTCACCCCGACGACGAGTCGATCGGCACCGGCGCCACCATGGCCCGCTACGTGGCCGAGGGCGCCCACGTCACGCTCGTGACCTGCACGCTCGGCGAGGAGGGGGAGGTCATCCCCGGCCACCTCGCGCACCTGGCCGCCGACCGCGACGACGCGCTCGGGCCGCACCGGATCGGCGAGCTGGCCGCGGCGTGCGCGGCACTGGGGGTGCGCGACCACCGCTTCCTCGGCGGGCCGGGACGCTGGCGCGACTCGGGGATGATGGGCGTCGCCTCCAACGACCGTCCCGGCGCTTTCTGGCAGGCCGACCTGGACGAGGCCGCCGGGGAGCTGGTCAAGGTCATCCGCGAGGTGCGGCCCCAGGTGCTCGTCACCTACGACGCCAACGGCTTCTACGGGCACCCGGACCACATCCAGGCGCACCGGGTGTCGTGGCGGGCGTTCGCGCTGGCCGCGGACCCGGCGTTCGGGGAGGGCGAGCCGTGGCAGATCGCCAAGCTCTACCACACGGCCGCGGCCAGGTCCGTGATGCGGCGCACGGCCGAGGCGCTGCGCGAGTCGCGCTCGGGCTTCATCGCCGAGGACGTGGACGACGTGCCGTTCGGCAGCCCCGACGAGGCGATCACCACGGAGATCGACGCGCGGCCGTGGGTGGGGGCCAAGCTGGCGGCCCTGCGGGCCCACGAGACGCAGGTCACGGTGCGGGAGCCGTGGTTCGCGCTGTCGAACGGGATCGGGCAGGAGGCGCTCGGGGTCGAGCACTTCGTGCTGGCCATCGGGGTGCCGGGGCCCGCGCTGCCGGGGGCCCCGGCCGAGGCGGGCGGCCTCGGGGAGCCCCACAACCGCGAGAACGACCTGTTCGCCGGGATCCACTAACCTCGTCACACATGGAGGAACGCGGCTTCGACACGGAGCGACGCGGCCAGGGCGAGTCCGCGCTGGGAGGCGCGGCCTACGGCATGCTGTTCGTGCTGGGAGTGGTCATGGGCGTCGTCGGCGGGTTCACGCAGGCCGCCTGGCACGCCGGCCCCGTTCCGGTCGCGGCGATCGGCTGGCTGCTGGTGCTGTTCGCCGTGTGTCTGGGGGCGGGCCGGATGTTGCGGTCCCGGGCCGGGGCGGCGGTGACGGCCGCGGGCTGGCTGCTGGTGTCGATGCCGTTCTCGTTCCCGCTCTCCCAGGGCGATCTGGTCATCTCGGGCGGCGCCGCCGGCTATGTCTACCTGTACGGGGGCATGGTCGCGGTGGTGGCCGCCTTCCTGCTGTCGCCGGCGTCGTCGCGCGGCTCGTGGCTGCTGCGCGGGCAGATGCCACGAAACCCGACGTAAAGTACATCCGTGCACCATGATTCCCTCAAGCGGCACGTGGACCGGCAGACGTACCGGAAGGTCGTCGGGAGGTTCGCCACCGGAGTCGCGGTCGTCACGACCCGCGTGGGCGAGGTGGATCATGCGATGACCGTCAACTCGTTCACGTCCGTGTCGCTGGATCCCCTGCTGGTGCTCTTCTGCGCCGAGAAGGTGGCCCGCTTCCACGCGGCGGTGCTGGAGGCGGGGGTGTGGGGGGTGTCGGTGCTCCCGGCGTCGATGGAGGACGCCTCACGCTTCTTCGCGCACCGCGGACGCGCGCTCGACGGCCAGCTCGCCCGCTGGCCGCACCACCGGTCGCCGGCGGGGGTGGCGCTGTTCGACGGGGCGATCGCGACGCTGGAGGCGACGACGTCGGCGGTGCATCCGGGCGGCGACCACTCGATCATCGTCGGCGCCGTGACCCATCTCGGCACCCCTTCGGACGACGATCCGCTCGTGTATCACGCCGGCGGGTACAGCTCGTTCTCCTGAGCGTTTTCACGGCAGAGCACGGCAGGGCCCTGGGTCTCTCCATCCTTTACGGCACAGCCCTTTACGGCACAGCACGGGAAGGCCCAGTCGCCGCACGTGGCGGGCGTCCGTCCAGGGGCACGCCCGTCCAGCGTGCGGGGCCGGGCGCCGCGACGCGCGCGACGTGAGCCACCACCGTGGCTCCTGCGGTGCCGGCCATCCCTAACCCACCCCGGAGTAGCCGGTGCCGGTATCAGTGGCCGGGTCCTCCGGGGTGGTGGTCATGGAAGGGTTACTGAGGCGGCGCCTGGGTGGGCGGGGCGGTCGTCGTGGCCGCCTGCGGTGTGGGTTCCGGCGTGGGTGACACGGACGGCGGCTCCGCCGGGGGCTCCGTGGCCGGTGGGCAGGCGGGGACGGGCTCCGCCGGGACCGTGCCCGTGTCGGTGGGTGTGAGCGTGTCCGTCGGTCCGCCCGTGTTCGTGGGCGAGACCGTGTCGGCAGGTGGCGTGCCGGCAGGTGGCGTCGGCGTCGGGGTCTCCGGGACCGGCGTGGCCGAGGGCGGCGTGATCGACGGCGTCGTGGACGGGGACGCGCCCTCCGGCGGCGCCTCGGGCACGGGCGTCTCCGTGGACGGCCGGCACGTGAACGTCACCGTGGCCGTCACCGTCTCGGCGGGCGCCGTCTCGGTGACCGTCTCGGCCGGGGCCGTGACGGTCGTCGTGACCTGCTCGGTGGCGGTCTCCGTCGCCGAGATCGTGACGGTGCCGGCGGGCTCCGGGGCGGCGGTGACCGTCACCGTCTCCGTCGGGGCCGCCGTGGGAGTGGCCGTCACGGTCCGCGTGGGCCACGGCAGGGCCTTGGCCCGCACCTTCGGCTTGCCCCGTACCTTGTACGTGCCCTTGCCGAGCTTCTTGGTGACCTGCCCGGCGCCGGTGGTCACGGGCAGCTCGGTGGTGGCCGTCCTGCAGGACTTGCCTCTGCACACCTTCTGCTTGACGGTGAAGCGTGCCGCGCCGTCGTACGTGATGGAGACGTTCAGATGGGAGACGCCGTCCTTCTTGACGACCTTCGTCTTCGCGGTGTACGTCCCGACTGTGGGCGTCGGGGACGACGTGGGCGTGGGCGTGTTGGTGGACGCCACCACCACGCGGAGAGGGGGAGCGGATAAGCCCAGGGGATCGGTCGCTGAAGTCTGCGTGACGGCGATGCCGCCGGCGCCGGCCAAGGCCAGTGCACCGAGCAGCGCGCCCAGGGTCGTCAATCTCATGATCCTGCTCTCAGGGGAGATTTCAGGACTCAGATCATTATTCCGACTTGTCAAGATTGGTCAAGGCTGAGACGTATGAACCGGCGCTATCGGTTCCGGCGGGTGGCGAACTATGTCAATCTCTCCACTCCGCTCGGTCTGCTCATCTCCGTCATCGGCGGAGCCTCCAGGCAGCCCGGACCCAACGGGCTCATCCTCGCCCACGGCTACCGCTACCGCTTCCCCATCGCGGGCGCGTTCACCGTGGGCAACGTCGTCCTCACCCGAAGGCCCGAGCTCGACGAGCGGCTCGTCCTGCACGAGGGGCGGCACGCCACCCAGTGGGCCTGGTGCGCGGGCCTGCCCATGCTGCCGCTGTACGTGGTCTCCATGCTGGTCTCGGTGGTCGTGTGCGGGCATCAGGCGTCGTACAACGTGTTCGAGCGCCTGGCGGGGCTCGACGACGGCGGCTATCCGCACGCGCCCCCGCGCTGGCGCAGACCACGTGGAGAGTCACCGCCGGACCGGTAGGCACGCAGGTGAGAAGCGGCTTACGTGACTGATCCGTCACGCAGGGAAGGGGCGGATCATGACGATTTCCCCCATTCCTCCGCGAAAGTGGCCAGACAGCTTCAAGGACCGACTCACCGCGCCCCTCCCCGAATACCGGGAGCTGCTGAGCGTCACCTGGAACGGAGGTCTGCGCCCCGACATCGGCGACGCCGACCTCATCCCGGTGCGCCGCGAGGGCGGCCTGCCCCGCCCGGTCGACGGCGAGAGCATGGTGACGTGGGTGGGTCATTCGACGTTCGTGGTGCAGGTCGAGGGCTTGACGATCCTGACGGACCCGGTGTGGTCGCGCAAGATCCCCGGCGTGCGGGGACGCCTCACGCCTCCGGGGGTGGCCTGGAGCGACCTGCCGAAGATCGACGCCGTCGTGATCAGCCACAACCACTATGACCATCTGGACGCCCCCACGGTGCGCCGGCTGCCGAGGGACACGCCGATGTTCGTCCCCGCCCGGCTGAAGCCCTGGTTCGACCGGCGCGGCTTCACCGACGTGACCGAGCTCGACTGGTGGGAGTCCGCCACCGTCGGCGGCGTCACGCTCGACTTCGTCCCGGCCCACCACTGGAGCCGGCGCGGCGTCTTCGACACCTGCCGGACGCTGTGGGGCGGGTGGGTGATCGGCGGCTCCGTCTACTTCGCCGGCGACACCGGGTACGGCGAGCGGCTGGCGCAGATCGGCGAGCGTTACCCGGGACTTGACCTGGCCCTCATGCCGGTGGGCGGGTACGACCCGCACTGGTTCGCCAAGGCCGCCCACGTCAACCCGGCGGAGGCCGTGCGCGGCTGCCTGGACGTGGGGGCCCGGCGGATGGCCACCATGCACTGGGGGACGTTCGTACTGTCGAGTGAGCCGCTGCTGGCGCCGATCGAGCAGGCGCGCCAGGAGTGGGAGGCCCACGGCCTTGACCGCGACGACCTGTGGGACCTCGCGGTAGGCGAGTCCCGCACCTTCACCCCGGTCGGCGGCAAGGAGCGCGTGCCGGTGTCGTCGCCTGTGCCTGTGCGGTCGTCCATGCCCGTGGCGGCTTCCGCGTCGGGTCGTGAACCGAGGCGGGAAGCCGGCCGGACGCACGACAGGGAGCCGGGCCACCGGACCACCCGCGAGGAGGCCACGGCCGGCGCGCCGGCGGCGAGCCGGTCCTGACCGCCCCGATCCGCCTGGCCGGGCAGCGCCGCCACGAGCAGCGCCACACCCGGAGGCAGACCGGCGAGCCGGTCCGCAGTGGGTGGTCAGCGTGGCCGTCAGTGTGGAGAAGACGTTGAAGGCTGCTTCGTCCGCGCCGGGGAGTCCTGACGCAGGTGGCCCCAGAGCACCGCGGTGAGGCCGAGGGAGGAGATGACGCCCGCCGACAGCACCGAGGCCGTCGCCGGTGCGGCCGCCGTGACCCCCGCCAGCGACAACCCGCACACCACCACCGCCACCGCCACGTACGCCGCCAGCGCCAGCCGGACGAGGCGGAGCCGTCGCCGCTCGGTGGGCAGGACGCGGCCCGCGAGCCACGCCAGCGCGGGCAGGAGAAGGATGCCGTGCATGAGCACCGCGTGGGCCGGCTTGAGGGCCGCTGCCACCGTGTAGGCGGCTTCCTGGTTGCCCGAGCGTGACTGGGTCACCCCTTGGGCGATCATCAGGGCGCCGAACGCCATCGCCCCCAGCAAGGTGCCGAACCCCGCTCGTACGGCCAGCAGCACGCTGGGCGACACGCCGGCCCGCCGGCGCGAGACCGCCACCGTGGCCCAGATCGTCACCAGGACCAGCACGAGGCCGCCGGTCGCGAGGGTCATGCTGACCAGCGCGTCGAGGCCGGTGGAGAAGTTGAAGTGCGACGGCACCCCCCGCCACGCCTGCGTCGTGATCAGCGTCAGCTCGACGGCCGCCGCCGCCGTGAACACGCCGACCATCGGCTGGCGCGACCGCCGGGGCAGCCCGGCCAGCCCGGTCACCCAGGCCAGCGTCGCCACGCTCAGCCCGAAGGACACCCCGAACGTGAACGGCTTGCGCCACGACACGGGGCCGTCCCACGGGCCGCCGTCGACCAGGAGCACGCCCAGATGGGCGAGCCCCGCCAGGACCATCACCGCGCCGATCGCGTACCAGAACCGGGTCATGCCGTCCATGGTGCGGAAACGGGGGGCCTCGGCGCGTCAACCTCAGGGTTGGTTCCGCGGTAGGCCCACGGTCGTACGCGCCGGAGGGGGTGTCAGGGGCGGAGGCGGAGGGTGTGGACGGCGGCCTGTTTGACCGAGTCCGGCTTGGAGCGCATCGGCAGCAGCTCGCCCCTGGCCCACATCTCCGCCTGGTCCCAGTAGTTGGCGTGGAAGGCGTGACCCGAGGCGCCCGTCAGGTTGATCCAGCGGGACTTGTCCAGGTCCGCCAGATCCACCACCATCCGCATCGACGGCACCGACGTGACCGCGTACCCCTTGGCGACGTTCCAGCCGGTGGCGTCCACCGCGTCCTTGCCGCCCGCCACGCTGAGCGGGCCCCGGTTGAACAGCGCCTCCACCGGCGCGATGCCCGAGGTGCCGAGCGTGGCGTTGGTGAGCGTGAGCCGGTGCAGGTCGCCCCAGCGCCAGCCGCGGACGTCGGGGCCGAGCAGCCCGGACACCTCCTGGTAGGCGTCGGCCATCGCCTGCCTCAGGACGTCGTCGCGGGTCTCCGTGCGGCCCTCGGTGGTGGTGTCGTCCCAGTACGGGTCGTCGGGCGTGTCGAGCAGCCGCCGCATCACCACGTACCACCGGTCGCCGCCGCTCGGGCGGGCGCCCTCGGGGAGGTCGTCGTCGAAGGTGGCGCTCAGCAGGTGGCGCCAGACGGCGTTGAAGTACGCGGCCGGCGCCGAGTCGACGCCCTGCGAGCCGTCCCAGCCCTTCAGCAGCTCCCTGGCCCGCGCGGTGGGCCCGGCGAGCTCCACGTCCATGAGGGCCGGCACCAGGGTCTCCGCCAGGCCGTTGCGGGTGTCCTGCTGGATCGAGGACATGGTGGAGGCGTCGACGTCACCCTTCGCGACGGCCTCCCGCAGCCGGTCGGTGATGCGCTGCGAGCGGTAGCCGTACGACCAGTCCTTGGTCAGCAGCGGCTGGTAGCGGCGCGGGTCGATGACGGCGTTGTTGGCTGTGACGATGTAGCCCTCGGGCGGGTTCTCCACCGACGGGAGGCGGTCGTACGGGATGGGCGCGGTCTTCCAGTCGTACTCGCCCGTCCAGCCGGGCACGGGCCAGGTGCCGTCGCCCTTCTCGCGCACCGGGATGCGGCCGGGCGCCTGGTAGCCGATGTTGCCGGACGTGTCGGCGTACACGAGGTTCTGTGCGGGCACCTCGAACAGCGCGGCCGCCGCCCGGAACTCGTGCCAGTCGCCCGCCTCGTTCAGCGCGAAGATCGCGTCGGCGGTGCGGCCGGGCATCAGCGCGGTCCACTGGAGCGCCACCGCGTTCGCGCCGGCCGACGGCTTGACGTCGCCCATGACCTCGTTGATCAGCGGCCCGTGCCTGGTGCTGCGTACCTCGATGGTGACGGTGTCGCCGCCCGCCACCTTGATCTTCTCCTGCCGCTTCTCCAGCTTGACCTGTTCGCCCTGGTACAGGTACGTGTCGCCCGTCACCTGCTCCAGGAACAGGTCGGCCACGTCCGGTCCCAGGTTGGTGAACCCCCAGGCGAGCTTGTCGGTGTGGCCGATGACGACGCCGGGGACGCCCGAGAAGGTGAAGCCCGTCACGTCGTACGAGCACCGCTCCGACAGCTCGCGGCAATGCAGCCCGGCCTGGTACCAGACCGACGGCATCGCGGCGGACAGGTGCGGGTCGTTGGCGAGCAGGGGCTTGCCGCTCCTGGTGTGCTCGCCGGAGACGACCCACGAGTTCGAGCCGATGCCGTCGCGCTCGGCGGTGCTCATCGTGCCGGGCACGGCGTCCAGCGTCCGCGCGGCCTGGGCGAGCGCGGCGGCGGCCGGTCCGCGAGGGCGCGTGCCCAGGCGGAGGCGCGGCCCGGCCGTCTGGTCGAACCGGTCCTGCCGGATCGCGCCCCGCGTGACGATCGGCGCGTGCTCGTCGAACGGGTATCCCGGGTAGAGCTGCTCGACCCGGTCACGCGGCAGCTTGGTGAGGGCGAGCGCGCGGTCGATCTCGTCCTCCATGTTGGAGCGCAGGTCCCAGGCCATGGCCTTGAGCCAGGCGACGGAGTCGAGCGCCGTCCACGGCTCCGGCTCGGCGTCGACGCCGGTCACCTTGAGCAGGGAGTATTCGAGGCTGCGGTCGGAGGCGTTCGGGTTGGCCCGGAGCCAGGCGTTCACGCCCTTGGCGTACGCGTCGAGGTAGCGCCGGGTGCGCTCGGACAGCTCGGTCAGCTCCTGCTCGGCCACCCTGCGCCAGCCCATGGTGCGGATGGCCTTGTCGCTGTCGAGCGTCGCCTTGCCGAACAGCTCCGACAGCCGCCCGGCGGTGACGTGCCGCCGGAAGTCCATCTCCCAGAACCGGTCCTGCGCGTGGACGAACCCCTGCGCCATGAACAGGTCTTCGGAGGTGTCCGCGTAGATCTGCGGGATTCCTGATTTATCGCGATAAATCTCTACATTCCCGGTTAAGCCGGGCAGCCGGAGCGACCCGTCCACCTGAGGGTACGACGTCCGTACGGTGTGGGCGACGACGCCCGACAGCACCAGCGCGAGGGCGAGGAGAACGGTCAGCGCCCGCGCCAGCCAGCGCAACGGCCAGGGCAGCCAGGCGTAGGGCCTCAACCTCACGAATACCTCCGATCCTCCGCGTCCTCCCGCGCCGGACCATTAGTCTGACAGCCCCTGATCACTCCTCTCGCCCGGTTCGCACCGGCTCCGGGAGCTCCCGAATCCGCCTGGTCACGGCGCATTCATTCATGATCACGTTCCGTGCGGGAACGCCCGTGGCGAGGGTCTCAGCGGCTCTTGCCGATGTCGCTGGACAGGTCGAGCCCGAGCACCTGATCCACGTGCAGGAACGACTCGAACTTCGTCCCCGGCGGCACCGACGCGTCGTCCGCCAGCTCCCGCAGCACCCGCAGCGCGCCCGGAGTGTCCAGGTCGTCCTCGAAGGCGGCCTCGACGCGCTTGACGTGCTCGGCGGCCATGGGCGCGCTGGGCGACTCCGACCACTCCGCCACCAGGGTCCGCCAGCGGCGTACGGCGCGGTCGGCGGCGCGCAGGGAGTCCCAGGTGAGGACGGTCGGCCGCCGGTAGTGGTGCTCCAGGAACGCCATCCGCACGGCCAGCGGATCCAGCCCGGCACCCACGACCTCGGCCAGCGACACCCCGCCGCCCCCGGCGTCCCCCGTGCCGGGCGGCGGCGCTTCGCCCTCCGGCGTGTGCCCGCCCGGCTCGCGGTCGTCGAAACGCACGTCCGCAGCGTGGACCCGGCGCCGCACCACCTCGCGCCCGGCCGCCGCGTCGGACTGGGCGCGCTCACGCTCCTCGTACGGCGCACGCGGCCCGGCCCCGCCCACGTGGACGTCGACGCGCCCCCCGAGCAGGCCCAGCGCCACGGCCGAGCACACCACGTGCGCACCCGGCACGCCCCGCCCCCAGGGCGAGTCCCAGGAGGGCTCGCCGCCGGAGGGAAGCCACAGCGCCCAGTCGGCGGGGGAGCGCCCGCCCTCGGAACGCTCACCGGCGGGCAGCGGCGACAGGCCGGGGAAGGAGCCGGCGTCGAAGAACACATGCCCGTCCGGGGTCACGTAAGCGTGCCCCTTCTCCACCAGCGCCCCGACGAGCTCGACCACGTACGGGATGGTCTCGGCCACGGACGGCGCGTGCTCGGCCGGCCGGCAGTTCAGCGCGGCGGCGTCGCGGAGCGCCTGCTCGCCGGCCTCGCCCGGACCGCGCGGAGAGCAGGCCACCACCCGCACCCGACCGCGTTCGAGAATCCGCCGGATCAGGTCCGCCAGCAGGAGCGACCGCAGCTCACCGAGTCCGGGCCGCCCGTCCGGCCGCCCGTCCGGCACGTCGCCGGGCACCCCGCCCGGCCATCCGGCCACGGCGGTCCCGCACGCGTACGTCCGCAGTGCCCGCCCGGCGGCGATCTCCTCGGTCGTCCCGGTCCGGCTGTCGTGGATCCGTAGCATGGCTCCGAGCCTAACCGGCCCGGCCAGGCCCGGAGATCGCCGCGCCGCCGCGCGCCGGACTCCGGGGCCGGCACACGAGGGCTCAGCCGCCCAGGAAGCCGAGGATGTCGCGGTCGCCGCGCTCCCGCAGCCGGGCCAGCACCTCGTCGCGCGTCGCCGTGTCCGGCAGCCCCACCCGGGCGCCGATCAGCCGCAGCCCCTCCGCCTCGGAGGTCACCGGCGCGGTGTAGCCGATGAGGTACAGCGCCCGGTTCAGCGGCGGCATCGCCACCGGCGCGGCCGGCAGGTAGCGCGTCAGCAGCTCGCCGCCGTCGGACACGGTCAGGAAGACGTGGTCGCCCTCGCCGGCCTTGAAGTCGGCCAGCACGTTGCGGATCGACCCCATGGTGGGCTGGTTGTGCCAGCTCACCACCACGTCCCCGGACGGTGTGGAGGCGGTGAGCTGCCCGCCGGGAGCCATGCCCAGGTACGCCGCGAACCCGGTCGGCAGCGGCGAGCCCGACCCGCGCAGGTGCTCGGCGTTGACGTCGACCCGGTGCCACCACCGCCCGTCGCGGCTGCGGAAGCTGCGGCGCGTCAGCGAGACGTCCTTGCGCGGCTGGTACGGCTCCGCCGCGCCGCCGGCGGGCGCGGTGCCGGCCACCCGGATCCACCCGCGCTGGGTCCGCTCGAACCCCGGTCCGCCCGAGTAGGCGCGGACCGAGCTCTCGCTGACGTCGTAGCGGGAGGTGAGGTTGGTGACGATGGTGCTGACCGACGCCTCGCCGCCGGCCCGCTCGATCTCGCGGGCGATCATCTCCCGGATGCCGAGGTACTCGTCGCCGCCCCACTGGGTCAGCCCGTACTTGTTGCGGTCGACCCGCAGGAACCGGTCGTCGGCGGTGAGCTGGTTGCGGATGCCGACGAGGCTGTAGTCCTCGCCGATGCGCTCCTGGATCTCCTCCGGCGACAGCGGCTGGCCGGCCACGGCCAGGACGGCCTCGGTCTTCTCGTTGATGCTGCGCGGCCACGGCACCACGTGCTGCTCCAGCACGCGCAGCTGCGGAACGGACTTGATCCAGCGCTCGGCGACGTCCTCGCGGACCCCGAGCTGGGCGACCATGGTGACGGCCTCGGCGAGCGGCCGTGGGCCGTCGGTGAAGAGCTGGCGCGTCTTCTCCCGCAGCTCCTCGGCGCCGCCCGCGACGAGCCAGCCCTCGGACTGCTCGTAGCCGGTCAGCAGCGTCCGCACGAACCTCCAGGCGGGGATGCCGAGCGTGCGCAGCTCCGCGCGGTGCCACGGCACGGCCGCGGCGAGGTCGTCGGACGGCACGGCGGACCCGAGCCGTCCGCGGAGCCAGGTGACGTGCGCGACGAGCGGCACCGCGTCGGGGCCGCCGAGCCAGCCCTCCACGTGGTCGCGCAGGTCCCGCTCGATCTGCCTGATGCGCTCCCGGGTGACGGAGAAGCGCTGTGCCAGCTCGTCCAGGGTGACCCGCTGGATCGCGTAGAGCCGGTCGCGGGCGATGGCCCGCTGCCGGTCGTCCATGGCCCTGAAGAGGCCGTCGACAAGGTCGGGCAGCGGCTTGTCGCGCCGGACGGGGGCGGCCGGCGCGTCGGCGGCGGGCTCCAGCAGGCGCTCGAACACCCCGCCGAACAGCTTCTGCACCACGTCCTTGCCCAGCATCTCCGGCGTGCGTTCGGCCTCGGCCGGGTCGGAGAAGCGCAGCAGCGGCAGGATGTCGCCGAGCAGCAGGTGGCCCCAGCAGGCCACGGCGAGGTCGGCGAGGTGGGCGGCGACGCCCTGGGTGCCGATGACGGCGCAGGCGCGGTCGAGCGGGATCGCCTGCCACCATGCCTCTGGCAGCTGGGGATCTTCCACGATGGGCGCGACCTGACCAGGAGAGGTCCAGCGCACAGGTGGCGCGAGGTCGCTCAGGCTGAGGTTCATTCGGGTCCAACCGGCAATGGGAAGATATCCGCAGTTCAGACTATGTACTCAGAACGACAGAAATGGGCTGCCCCTTCCTGAATGGGAGACGTAAAGGATCGATCGCGCACGCGTGCACGCCACGTACAGCATGCCGCGTTCGCGCTGGAGCGCGCGGGCCCGGGCCGCCGGGTCCTCGGGCGGCGTCTCGGGCACCACACCCGCGGCCACACCGATGACCGCCACCCTCTCGAACTCCAGGCCCTTCAGGTTCTGGAACGTCGACACCCGCACCTCCCGGTCGCCGAGCGCCCGCCGGGCCTCCCGCACCAGCGCGGGCGTGCGCGCGGCCACGGCGATCTCACCGGGCGGCACCCCCTCGGCCAGCCAGGCGCCGACCGTTCCGGCCAGGCCGGCGAGCTCCGCCTCCGGCGACTCGTAGGCCAGCACCACCGGCCGCCCGCCGTCGCGCGTCGCGCGCAGGCCGTACAACGGAGACATACCCTTGACCAGCCCGTCCACCGGCCCGCCGCCCCGCACGCGGACCGCGAACGTCAGCAGCTCCTGCGGCAGCCGGTGGGAGAGCCGCAGCTCGCGCTGCTCGGCCGGGATGCCGAGCGCGCCGAGTGCCACGCTCGTGTCGGTCACCCGCTGGTGCGGGTCGCCGACGATGAACAGGTCGTCGTGCGTGTGCGGCGCCGCCGCCCGCAGCAGCCGCCACTGCGCGGGGCTGTAGTCCTGCGCGTCGTCCACGACGATGTGACGGTACGGCTTGCGTCCCGGGTCCACGTCGTCGAGCAGGTCGCCCGTCGTCCTCGACAGCAGCCGGAGCGCCTCGTCGGTCAGCTCGGCCAGCGTCCGGGCCCCCGGCCCGATCAGCGCGGGACGGCGGCCCTCGGCGTCGCTCACGATGCGCATGGCCAGCCGCTCGGGGTTGTCCACCTCGACCCGCTTGCGCACGGACTCGTCGGCGATGAGCGTGTCCAGCCGGGCCGACAGGTCCTCGCCCAGGCTCTGGGAGAACGTCACCAGCAGCACCGGCCCCTTGCCCCGCGCGGCCAGATGGGCGGCCCGGTGCAGCGCCACGAGCGTCTTGCCGGTGCCCGGGCCGCCGATGACCAGCAGCGGCTGCTCGTAACGGGGGGCGTGGGCCAGCCGGTGCTGCGGCGGGTGCAGGAACGTGCACCACTCCGGCGCGGTAAGCACCCGCTCCAGCTCCACCTTGTCGGCGACGAACGCCGCCCGGTCCGGGCTGCGGCGCAGCGCGGCGTGCAGGTCCTCCGTGTCGATCTGGCGCGGCTCCTCGTCCACGGCGCGCCAGCCGTCGAGCTCCCGCCACGCCTCCGACAGGGTTCCGCCACGGGCCAGCACGGACAGGGGGGCGTGCTGGGTGGGCGGCAGGAGGGGTTCGAGCGCGTCCACGTCGGCCTCGGTGGTGATCAGCCGGATCAGGGGCAGCGCCCGCACGTCGATGCCCAGCGCGAGCAGGTCGCCGTCGCAGATCGGGTCGAACAGCCGTGCCGGGCCCGCCGACCTGCGCAGCGCCGGCTCCACCCGTTCCAGCGCGTCGGCGTCCCACTCCTCCACGACGCCCAGGACGGGGTTGATGCCGAAGCGGTGGCGGCGGGCGTGCGACCACGCCTCGGCGTCGGGCAGCACCGTGCGCAGCCAGTACACGTCCCGCTGCCGCACCACCACGCCGCGATGGCCCTCGCCCAGGCGCAGCGTCGCCACCCGCGCGTCACGCGCGCCCCGCACCCGCTCGGGGTGCGGGCCGCCCGCCACGTTGAGCAGGAACCGGCGTAACGCGACCACGGCGTCCCTGCGCACCGGCGGAGCCAGTGCGCTGAGCCGCCCGGGGAACCCGGGGCCGATCGCGAGCCGCGGCACGCCCGCTCAGTCCAGCAGGGCGAGCAGGTCGCGGTCGCCGCGCTCGCGCAGCCGGTTCAGCAGGTCCGGCAGGGCCACGGGCCCCGTCAGGCCGATCCGGGTGGCGATCACCCGGGCGGCCTGGTCGCGGGTGCCGCCCGGAGCGGTGTAGCCGACCAGGCGGAGCGCCTTCGTGATCTTCTCGGCGCCCTGCGCGGCCACCGGCAGGTGCCTGGCCCGCAGCACGCCCTCGTCCGACAGGGTGAGGAACAGGTGGCCGCCCTCCTTCGCGCCGACGTCCACCAGCAGCCGCTCCACCGACTCCAGCACTGGTCTGCCGTGCCAGGTCATCGTCAGCTCTCCCGCCGCGCTGCGCACCGTCCGCGTCTCGCCGGGCGACAGCCCCAGGTACGCGGCGAACCCGGTCGGCAGCGGGCACTCGCCCCCGCCGAGCTGCTCCGCCGTCACGTCCACGCGCAGCCACCACCTGCCGTCCGGCTGCCGGAAGCAGCGCCGTGTCTGCGAGACGTCCTTCAGCGGCTGGTACGGCTTGCCGGCCCCCTGCCCGCTACCGTGCTGCTCGCTCCCGTGCTGACCGGCCCCGTGCTGATCGGCCCCGTGCTGATCGGCGTCTTGCTGGTCGGCCCCGTGCTGACCGGCGGCGGGAGGCTCGTCCACGTGGTGCTCGCCGGACCCCCCGTTGCTCTCCCCGGGCACCGGTGTGGCCGGCAGGAACGCCTGGAACATGGACGGTCCGGGTGGTCCGGGTGGTCCGGGCTGCGCGGGCGGCCTCGGCTTCCGGACGGGGAGCTCGGGCGCGGGGGACGCCGGTGGGACGGCCGGCACCCCGTTGGCGGCCGGCCCGGCCGCCTGCGGGGGCCGGGCCGGCAGGGTGGCCAGCACGAACTGCCAGGCCGGCACCTCCAGCGCCTTGATCTCCTTGGCGTGCCAGGGCGCGGCTCCGATGACCCGGTCGCGGGGCGCGGCGGGGCCGATCGTCCTGCGCAGCTCGTCCAGGTGCTCCCGGTACGGGGCCGCCTCGTCGCTGGCCAGCCACTGGTCCAGGCGGGCCCGCAGCCGCTCCTCGGTCTCGGAGATCTCGGTCGGCGGCACGGCGAACAACTTGGCGAGCTGGTCCACGGCGGACGGCTCGTCGGTGAAGACCCGGTTCTGCGCGACGGCCCAGCTCTTGTCGTCGAGCCCGGCGAAGGCCGCCTCGATCAGCTGGGACAGGTCCCGCGCCGCCTGCCCGCCCTCGGCCTCCGGCTCCTCGTCGGTCTCGTCGTCCTCGGTCTCGTCGTCCTCCGTCGCGGGGCCGTCGCCCTCCGGCCGGCGGTCGTCGAGCTCAGCGGCCTGCGGCTCCTCGTCCTGCGGCTCCTCGGCTTCGG
The DNA here is from genome assembly GCF_040654215.1 of Nonomuraea sp. NPDC050733. Lineage (NCBI taxonomy): Bacteria > Bacillati > Actinomycetota > Actinomycetes > Streptosporangiales > Streptosporangiaceae > Nonomuraea > Nonomuraea sp. NPDC050733. The sequence continues at coordinate 45,593 of NZ_JBFAHO010000027.1, forward strand.
ACTCCTCCGCGTGCAGCTCCACAGCCTCGGGCTCCGCGGGCTCGGGCTCCACAGCCTCGGGCTCCGCGATCTCTTCGGCCTCGGAGTCCGCGACCTCGTCCACGATCTCCGGCACATCGGGCCCAGCCTCAGCCTCGGCCGCCTCGGCCTCGACGTCCTCGGCCTCGACGTCCTCCGGCTCGGGCTCCTCGGACCCGGCGGCGTCCACGGCCTCGACCGGCGCCTCGACCGGCTCAGGCGCGGGCTCGGCCGCGACAGGCGCGTCCACGGCAGGCTCGGCGACCACCGGCACGGCGGCGGGCACGGCGGCGGGCACGGCGGCGGGCACGGCGGCGGGCGGCACGACGGACGCGGCAGCGGTGGAGGGCAGAGGGGACACCCGGGCGAACACCGCGGAGAACAGCGTCCCCAGCACCGCCCGCGCCTGGATGAACGGCTGGTCCACCAGCTCCCGGCCGGTCAGGGCGAGCAGCCCCGCCCACGAGCCGGCCCGGTCGAGCGCGATGGCGACGTGCGGCTCGTCCGCCTCCTCGGGGTCCAGCACGTGCAGCGCGGGCAGGATGTCACCCACGGCGGCGGCGGGCCACTGCTCCAGAGCGATCTCCGTGAGCAGCTCTCCCAGCGCCTCCGGCCCGATGACCGCGAGGACGCGGGGCAGCGGCAGGCTGCGCCACCAGGCGTCCGGAAGGTCCGGCTGCCCGGTGAGCAGCGTGATCGTGGACGCGTCGCTCCACCTCAACGGTGGTACGAGGTCGCTCAGGCAGAAGTTCATCCCGTTCCGTTCACCGGCCCCTCACGCCGCCGTGTCGTCGCAAGGCTCGTCAAGCTGATCAAAACGTGCGTATCGCGGTGCGGGCGCAGTCTCGCCGCCCACGGAACAGACCATAGTCCGGCAAAACAGCCCTACGCATCATGGACTACGCATCAGCGCCGGACAGCGGCGAAGCGCAGACGCACGTAATCCGCCATCCAGCCCGTCTCCCTGCGCAGCGCGGGCGCGGCCAGCTCGTTGACCCGGCCCAGCAGCGGCGCGACGATCTCCTGAGGCAGCCCCTCGATGACCGAGGAGGCGAACATCCGCACCCAGTCGGCGGCTCCGCCGGGGCACTCGTCGAGGGGCGTGGGGCGGTCGAAGTACTCCAGCAGCCGCACCACGAAGCCCTCCTGCTCCAGGCGGCGGGCGTACTCCGCGGGCGTGGGGAAGTACCAGGGCAGGTCGGGCTCGCGCAGCCCGTACTCGCGCCAGGCCGTCAGCATGGCGGCGGTCAGCTCGGCGCAGTTGCCCGCCCCGCCCATCTCGGCGACGAACCGGCCCCCCGGGACCAGGGCCTCGCGGACGTTGGCGATGACGGTGGCCGGGTCGCGGCTCATCCAGTGGAGCGCCGCGTTGGAGAAGACGGCGTCGTAGGCCTGGACGACGGTGAAGTCGTGGCCGTCGCCGACGATGAAGTCGATGCCGGGGTGCTGCGCGAGCGCCTTCTCGATCATGGCGGGGGAGCCGTCGATGCCGAGCACCTCGGCGCCGCGCGCGGCGATCTGGGCCGTCAGCACTCCGGTGCCGCAGCCGAGGTCGAGAACGCGCTCCCCGGGCCGCGGATCCAGCAGGTCGACCAGGGGAGCGCCCTGGGTGGAGACGTAGCCGAAACTGCCGTCGTAGGCGCGACTGCTCCACCGCTCCAAGCTCGGTGCGTCATATCGCAAGACGATCAGCTCACATTCGTCAGACATCGGGCCCCCGTGGCCGTGCTGTCCGTTCACTTTAGAGGCTGAGCGTCGCTATGACATACCAAGTCACATCGGTCTCACCGGACGCTCTTTGTCCATTCTCTCTTTAGATAGGACTTTCCCGCGTCGGTTTGCGGGATCGTGAGCAGGACCGGCGGTCCGGGCGGGACGGGCAGCTTGGCGGCCTGCTCGGTGTCGAGCTTGCCGCGCATGAGCATGGCCTCCGCGCGCGCCGGCCGGGCGTAGCCGCGCTGCAGCAGATTCTGGCCCTCGTCGGAGAAGAGGAACTCCTCCCACAGCCGGGCCGCGGCCGGGTGCGGCGCGGTCTTGGAGATCGCCTGCACGTGGTACGAGCCGAGCGGGGCGTCCTTCGGGATCGTGACCCTCCACCCGTCGGGGTTCTGCGCGGCGCGGCGGGCGTTGACGTGGTCCCAGCTCACGATCACGTTCGCCTTGGCGGGCTCGGTGAGCCGCCCGGCGCGCCCGAGCCTGCCGAACAACTCCACCCCGCGCCGCGGGTGCGGCGTGCCGCGCTCCAGCGAGGCCGCCATGACGCCGTCGAAGGCCGTCTCCGCGCGCAGCGGGTCGCCGTCGAGCGCGACCGTGTAGCCGGGCTTGGTGAGGTCGGCGAACGAGGTGGGCGCGGGGACGCGCGGGTCGTAACCGATCGACATGTACGAGCCGTAGGCGGCGTACCAGGCGCCGGTCGGGTCCTTGACGTCGTCCGGCAGGTCCTGCCAGCCCGCCACCTTGTACGGCGAGAAGTGGCCGGCGTGGGCCACCGCCACGTCCAGCGTGAGGTCGTACACGTCGGGCTTGGGCTGCACCGCCGCCTGGAGCTGGCGGGCGCTGCTGGCGTTCGGCTCGACCTCGTTCACCTTGACGCCGTACTTGTCGGTGAAGGCGGCGAGGAGGCCCCCGTAGTTCACCCAGTCGTGGGGGAGCCCGATCACGTTGAGCGACCCCTCCTGGCGGGCCGCCGCCACGAGCCGGTCCATGTCGCCGAAGCCCTCCTTGAGGGAGAGGGCCCGCACGTTCACCGGCGGGAGCGGTTTGGACGGCGTGCTGGTGGTGGACGCGCCGCACCCGGCGCTGACGAGGATGGCTGCCGCGGCGGCACACATACGTACGGTCACACGGCGAATACTCGCCGTTACGGACGCTCAGGTCGAGGAGGCGCGGCCGGTACGATCCGGGCCGCCACCAGACTCTCCTCGGAGATCTCCACGAGCGTGCCGTTCTTTTTACGCACCCGCAACACGCCGTGCTCCCACGATTCCAGGACGCCGACCGCGTCGCTGAACCCGCCGGGAACCCGCCTGCGCGTGGTGATCCGGGCGCCGACATCGGCGCTTGTGACGCTGATCACGAGACGAGCGGCCATGAGTTTGCCACCCTCCGTTTCGGCCAGCCGACAAGCACGGCAATACTAGGGCCTAGCAAACCGCGGTCAGAGTCAGCCATGGTGGCGGAGAAGAAGGAGCTCGAGGTGACCTACGTCATCGCGCAGCCTTGCGTGGACGTCCTGGACAAGGCGTGCATCGAGGAATGCCCCGTCGACTGCATCTACGAGGGCGAGCGCATGTTGTACATCCACCCGGACGAGTGCGTGGACTGCGGCGCTTGCGAGCCGGTGTGCCCCGTCGAGGCCATCTTCTATGAGGACGACCTTCCCGAGCAGTGGAAGGACTTCTACAAGGCCAATGTCGACTTCTTCGAGGACCTGGGCTCGCCCGGCGGCGCCTCGAAGGTCGGCAAGATCGAGAAGGACCACCCGGTCGTCGCGGCGCTGCCGCCTCAGGGTGAGGGCGACTAGCCGCCCGCACGCCGTGGGCGGTCGCCCGGCCGGTCCGGCGCCACGGTGCGCGCCGGTGCCGTGACGTGCGCCGTCGCGGTACGGCCCGCACCACCGAGACCTGGAGTTCCGTGAACACCCTGCCCGACTTTCCCTGGGACAAGCTGGAGCCCTACAAGGAGCGCGCCCGCGCCCATCCCGACGGGGTCGTCGACCTGTCGATCGGCACCCCGGTCGACCCGGTGCCCCGGGCGGTCCAGGAGGCGCTGACCGCGGCCTCCGACAGCCCCGGCTACCCGATGACGCACGGCACCCAGCGGCTGCGCGAGGCGGCGGCGGGCTGGCTGCGGCGCAGGCACGAGGTCACGGTGGACCAGCGCGACGTGCTGCCGCTGATCGGGTCCAAGGAGTTCGTCGCCTGGCTGCCGACCTACCTCGGCGCCAAGCGGGTGGTGCTGCCCGAGCTGGCCTATCCCACGTACGACGTGGGCGCGCGGCTGGCGGGCGCCTCGACGCTGGCCTCGGACGGCCTGCTGGCGCTCGGCCCCGAGCGTCCCGACCTGGTGTGGATCAACTCGCCGGGCAACCCCACGGGCCGCGTGCTCCCGGCCGAGCACCTGCGCAAGGTGGTGGCCTGGGCCCGCGAGCGCGGCACGATCGTGGCCTCCGACGAGTGCTACATCGAGCTGGGCTGGGAGGAGCGACCGATCTCCGTCCTGCACCCCGACGTCTGCGGCGGCTCCCACGAGGGGCTGCTCGCCGTCCACTCGCTCTCCAAGCGGTCCAACCTGGCCGGCTACCGAGCGGGTTTCGTCACGGGCGACCCGGCGCTGGTGAAGCGCCTGCTGGAGGTCCGCAAGCACGCGGGCATGATCATGCCGGCCCCGGTGCAGGCGGCGATGGCCGCCGCGCTGGCCGACGACGGGCACGCCGACGAGCAGCGGGAGCTCTACGCGGCCCGCCGCGCGCGGCTGCGCCCGGCGCTGGAGGCGGCCGGCTGGCGCATCGACCATTCGACGGCCGGTCTCTACTTCTGGGCGTCCAACGGAGAAAAATCGTGGGATCAGGTCGGCAAGCTCGCTGATATCGGTATTTTGGTCGCGCCGGGGGAATTCTACGGAGCGGCGGGCGGGCAGCACGTGCGCATCGCGGTGACCGCCACCGACGAGCGCGTCGATGCGGCGGTACGCCGCCTCCAGTAGGATCCCGGCACAGCCCGCCCCGCGGGCGCGTACACGTTGACAAGGGCGTTGACAAGGGCGTTCGCCGAGACAGACCGCGAGTGGAGCGAGCTGAGCTATGGGCATGACCTCCATGGTCGTACTCGGACTGAGCATCGCCACCGTCCTCCTGCTGCTGGGGGCCTTCCTGGCCACCCTGCGCCAGGACAGGAAGGGCCGCACGGCCGAGCCGCCGGTCGAGGTCGCTCCCCTCGAGACCCCGTTACCGGCGCCGGTGGGCGTGGTGGGGTATGCCGGGTCCGACTACGCCGACCCCCGCACGATCAAGGTCGGCGACGGGATCGAGGTCCACGGCTCGCCCGCGCGCGTGCTGGGCGCCATCTTCGTCTCCTGGCAGGGGCAGGAGTGGACGGAGTTCCTCCTGCGCGACACCGCCCGCCGCCGGCAGTGGCTGTCGGTCGAGATGCGCCAGGGCGACCCGCCGCACCTTGAGGTGTTCATGTGGACCGAGGTGCCCACGCAGGGCATGGTCCCCGCCAAGAGCATGCTCATCATGGAGGGCGTCGAGTTCTTCCCCATCGAGCGCGGCACGGCGGCCTTCCGGTGCGAGGGCGACACCGGCCTGCCGGAGCGCGGCCTGCTCGACTTCGCCGACTACCGCGCCTCCGACGGCAGGCTGCTGTCCTTCGAGCGGATCCAGGGCGGCTCGTGGACCGCCAGCTACGCCAGCCCGCTGGCCCCCGGCTCCATCGCCATCGTCAGCCGCGCCCCCTGACCCCGGGCGGGTCCGGGTCCGGCTACGACAGCTCCACCTGGGCGCCGCCGGCCTTGCCACTCGCCTTCCAGCCCTCCACGTCCGCGTCGTTGTCCCACACCGCGCCGCTGAACCCCACCCGGCTCAGCCCGTACTTCTGCGCGTACGCCACCGACCAGGAGGCGATCAGCCATCCGCGGCGCGTGCTCGTGACAGCCGGGTCGCCGATGGCCCGTGCGAGCTGGCGGCGGGCCTCGGCGGCCTTGGGCTTCGGCGGCGCCGTCTGCCCCTTGGCCGGCGGGTACCAGCAGTGGAGCGCGCGCGGCACCCGGCCCGTGAACGCCGCGGCGAGGATCTTGGCGTCCTCCTCGTGCGGGGCGTAGGCGTAGCCGCCCGCCGAGCGCTGCACCTCCTGGGCGGCCTCGGCCAGCGGGATCTTCCGGTAGTTCTTGACCTTCACCAGTGCCGCGAAGAACTTGTTGGTCGCGTAGACCGGGTCCATGAGCTGCTTCTTCTTGCCCCAGCCCTGCGACTCGCGCTGCTGGAACACCCCGACCGAGTCGCGGTCGCCGCCGGGCAGGTTGTAGAGCTTGGACTCCTGGAGCGCCGTGGCGTACGCGATCACCACGGCCCGCTCCGGCAGCCTGCGGCGCGCCGCGACGGCGGCGATGGTGGCCGCGATCTGCGCCTGCTCGATGTCGAGGTCGAGGACGCCCTCCGGGGTGCGCACGCTGCAGTAGGCCTCCGGAGGGGCGAGCGGCTGCGCCTTGCTGAGCAGCTTGAACAGGCCCACGGAGATCGCCACCGCGAGCACGACGACGATGGCCGCGATCGTGATGACACCGCGGGAGAAGCGCACGCGCACTCTGGAGAACCTACCCGGCCGGATAAGCTCCGTGGCCATGAGTGACCAGAGCACGTCGTCACCGATCCCGACGGCGATCGACGCCCTGTGGGAGCTGCGCGCGGAGCTGTCGCCCCGGGACACCGAGGCGCGTGCCGTGGTGGTGGGCGCGATCGACCTGCTCGACACCGGCAAGGCCCGGGTGGCCGAGGTGTCGGACGACGAGGTGGTGGTGGACGAGCGGGCCAGGCGGGCGATCCTGCTCGCCTTCAAGGTGCTCGGCATGGCCAGGTCGCAGGTGGGTGACTTCCAGCACATCGACCGGGTGCCGCTCAAGACCACGTTCGACGGGGTGCGCGTGGTGCCCGGCGCGATCGCCCGCTGGGGCTCGTACGCCGCACCCGGTGTGGTGCTGATGCCGTCGTTCGTCAACATCGGCGCCCACGTCGGAGCCGGCACGATGGTCGACACGTGGGCCACGGTCGGATCGTGCGCCCAGATCGGCGCCAACGTGCACCTGTCGGGCGGCGTGGGCATCGGCGGCGTGCTGGAGCCGCCCGGCGCGCTGCCGGTGGTCGTGGAGGACGACGCGCTGGTCGGCAGCCGCGCCATGCTCGTCGAGGGCGCCCGGGTGGGGCGTGGCGCGGTCGTCGGGGCGGGCACGATCCTGTCGGCGTCGATCCCCGTGATAGACGTGGAGACAGGCGAGGAGCTGGCCCGTGGCCGGGTGCCCGACTGGTGCGTGGCCGTCGGCGGCACCCGTCAGAAGGAGTTCCCCGGCGGCACGTTCGGCCTGCCGTGCGTGCTGGTGATCAAGCGGCTGGAGCCGGGGCAGCGGCACGACAAGGCGGCGCTCAACGAGGCGCTGCGCGAGCACGGGGTGAACACGTGATGCTGGACCTGACCCAGGACGTCCGCGACCTGACCGCGGCGATCGTCGACATCGAGTCGGTGAGCGGCGACGAGCGCGAGCTGGCCGACGCGGTGGAGATGGCGCTCGGCGCGCTGCCGCACCTGAAGGTCGACCGGTCCGGCGAGACGGTGGTCGCCCGCACCACACTGGGGCGGGGCGAGCGCGTGCTGATCGCCGGGCATCTCGACACCGTCCCGGTCCACGCCAACCTGCCGAGCCGCGTCGAGGGCGACCTCCTCTACGGCTGCGGCACCTCCGACATGAAGGCGGGCGTCGCCGTCGCGCTGAAGCTCGCCGCGGCGCTCCCCGCGCCCAACCGCGACGTCACGTACGTCTTCTACGACTGCGAGGAGGTCGAGGCCGAGCGCAACGGGCTCAACCGGGTCGCCCGCGAGCACGCCGACTGGCTGGCCGCCGACTTCGCCGTGCTGATGGAGCCGACGGACGGGGTGATCGAGGGCGGTTGCCAGGGCACGCTGCGGGCCGAGGTGCTGGTCACGGGCAAGCGGTCGCACAGCGCCCGGTCGTGGTTCGGGGTCAACGCCATCCACGGCATCGAGCCGGTCCTGGCCCGGCTGAACGCCTACCAGGCGCGCCGGCCGGTCGTCGACGGGCTGGAGTACCACGAGGGGCTGAACGCCGTCGGTGTGCGCGGCGGGGTCGCGGGCAACGTCATCCCGGACACGTGCGTGGTCACGGTCAACTACCGCTTCGCGCCCGACCTCACCGAGGACCAGGCGCGGGCGCACGTGCGGGAGGTGTTCGACGGGTTCGAGGTGAGCTTCACCGACGGGGCCCCGGCCGCCCGGCCGGGCCTGACGCACCCGGTGGCGGCCGCCTTCGCCGCGGCCGTGGGCGGCGAGCCGCGGGCCAAGCTCGGCTGGACGGACGTGGCGAGGTTCTCGGCGCTGGGCATCCCGGCCGTCAACTACGGCCCCGGCGACCCGAACCTGGCGCACCAGCAGGGGGAGTACGTCTCCCGGCAGAGGATCGTGGAGAGCGAGCGGGCGATGCTCGACTGGCTCTCGGCCTGACACGAGACCCCGGAACATGAAAGTGGCTTTCCTCGCCGGCCATTTGGCGGGGAAAGCCACTTTCAGTCCCGAGCAGCACCCTCGGCAGTTAGACGCAGGTGAGTCGAAATCCGGTTCCCCTCTTTTTTCATGATTTTTTGCCACCCCCCATACGGGCGTTGACCTGCTATTTTGCTCGCACGGCCCAGTCGTTGGGCCGTCCACGGCCCGGTCCGCAGGGAGGTGCGCCGGCGCCGGAGGGAACGGCCCCTGGTTCAGGGGGCACAGAAGGAGGGCTAGCGTGATCCGCATGGATACGACACGTCGCGAGCGCCGCCAGGGCCAGGCCGTGGTCCGTGGCAGCCTCGTCCCCGAATCCACGCACGACCAGCGCCTGCTCGACCGGCAGGGCCCCGCCGACTGGGTCCACATGGACCCGTGGCGGGTGCTGCGGATCCAGGCGGAGTTCGTCGAGGGCTTCGGCCAGCTCGCCGAGCTGCCGCGCGCCGTCACCGTCTTCGGCTCCGCCCGCACCCCCTCCGACTCCGGCGAGTACGCCATGGGCCGCGCGCTCGGCCGGGCCATCGCCGAGGCCGGCTACGCCGTCATCACCGGCGGCGGGCCCGGCGTGATGGAGTCGGCCAACCGCGGCGCCTCCGAGGTCGACGGCGCCGTCTCGGTGGGACTCGGCATCGAGCTTCCGTTCGAGCAGCGCATGAACGACTACGTGGACCTGGGCATCGAGTTCCGCTACTTCTTCGTCCGCAAGACCATGTTCGTGAAGTACTCGTGCGGCTTCATCGCCCTGCCCGGCGGCTTCGGCACGCTGGACGAGCTGTTCGAGGCGCTCACGCTGGTGCAGACGCACAAGGTCACCTCGTTCCCGGTCGTGCTCATGGGGTCGGAGTTCTGGGGCGGCCTGATCGACTGGATCAAGAGCACGCTGCTGGGCACCGGCAAGATCGCCGAGCAGGACCTCGACCTGATCACCGTCACCGACGACGTGGACGAGGCCGTGCGCATCGTCGTGGAGTCCGACCAGGCGCGCTCCCGGCTGCGCCAGGAGGAGATCGAGGCGGCCGCGGGCCACTCCGCCGAACCCCAATAGGCTGACATTTCGTGAATGTCTGCGTGTTCTGTGCGTCCAGTCAGAAGATCGACCCCAAGTACGTGGAGCTGGCGACGCATGCCGGCACCGAGCTGGCCAGACGTGGCCACACGCTGGTCAGCGGCGGTGCCACCGTCTCCTGCATGGGCGCCGTCACCGCCGCCGCCCGGGCGGCGGGCGGGCGCACGATCGGCGTCATCCCCCAGGTGCTGGTGGACATCGAGATCGCCGACCGCGACTCCGACGAGCTGATCGTCACCCCCGGCATGCGCGAGCGCAAGGGCGTCATGGACGAGCGGTCCGACGCCTTCCTCGTGCTGCCGGGCGGCATCGGCACCCTGGAGGAGCTGTTCGAGATCTGGACGGCCCGCGTCCTCGGCATCCACGACCGGCCCCTTGTCATCCTCGACCCGTGGGGTCTGTACGCGCCGCTGCGCGCGCTCGTGGAAGGGATGTACGACGAGGGGTTCACCCGGGCGAACGTCTTCGACGCGATCTCGTGGACGACGTCGGTGGAGGAGGCGCTCGACCACATCGAGAGCCGCGCGCAGCCTGTGCGCCCCACGCCGGAGGAGCTGGGCGAGGCCACGGGCTGAATCCAGAGGCCTCAGGTCACGGAGCCTCGGGCCCGGACGGCTTTCAGGCCAGGGCGCGGCGGGCCAGGGCCGGGGGACGGCGGCCGGCCAGCGACTCCGTCATCTCCAGCGCCAGGCGTACCTGGTCGGTGTGCTCGGTGACGAACACCCGCGCGCCGTGCCAGCAGTAGACGGCCGCCGCGGCCAGCGCGGCGTCGAGCTCCGGTGGCAGGGTGACCAGCACGGTCGCGCCCGCCCGCGCGAGCGCGGCGGCCTCGGCGGGCGAGCCCGCAGGGGTCCAGGCGGGGTCCGGAGACGCACCGGGTGCGACAACTGCGGGACTCATGCACCGATGGTATGAGTACGATGCCCATGTGCTGGTCATTCTCGCCATCGCCGCGCTCGCGATCCTCGCCTGCGTGGTGCTGGTCTCCCTTGGCAGGGGCGGTGAGCTGACCGAGTTCCCGCCGGACGTGCCGCCCCTCGACCTGCCCGAGGCCACGCGGCTCACGGCTGTCGACTTCATGGCGCTCCAGCTTCCGGTCAACCTCGTCGGCTATCACACACAGAGCGTCGACGAGACGTTGCGCAGAGCGGCCAGCGCGATCAGCGCCCGCGACACGCGCATCGCCGTGCTGGAGCAGCGGGTCTCGGAGCTGATGTCGAGCCGCCTGCACGCGCGCCAGGAGCTGTACGCCTCGCCCGGCGGTGCGCCACGCACCGACCACGAGCCCGACGGTCCTGCCGAGCTGCCCAGCCTGCCCGAGGACGGCGACCCGGTCGCCGCCCAGACTGACTCGATCGCCGTTCAGCCCGAGCCGACCGCGGTCCCGGCCGCCGAGGTCGCGCCCGCCGAAGAGCCGGGCACGTCCGCCGCGGACGACGTTCCGGCGGATGCGGGCGGCGTTCCCGCCGGCCCCCAGCCCGAGCCCCGGCTCGGCGAGAAGGCCGCGCACACCGGCGAAGAGACTGCGGACCCGCACGAGGAGACCGCGGACCCGCGCGAAGAGGTCGCGGACCCGCGCGGTAAGGCCGCCGGCACGCGGGAGGAGCCGGTGCGGGCGGTGGCGGGCAAGGACGGGGACGAGCGCGCGTGACCGAGCTGATCCGCTGTACCTGGCCGGGCCTGGCCGACCCCCTCTACACGGCCTACCACGACGACGAGTGGGGCCGTCCCGTCCACGGTGACGACAAGGTGTTCGAGCGGGTGGCGCTGGAGGCGTTCCAGTCCGGGCTGTCGTGGCTGACGATCCTGCGCAAGCGGGAGAACTTCCGCGCCGCCTTCGACGGCTTCGCCATCCCGAAGGTCGCCGCGTACACCGAGAAGGACGTCGAGAGGCTGCTCGGCGACGCCGGGATCGTCCGCAACCGCGCCAAGGTCGAGGCCGTGATCAACAATGCCCGCGTCGCGCTCGACCTGCCCGGCGGGCTGTCGGAGCTGGTGTGGCGGCACGCCGACCCGGACTCCCCGACGCCGAGGACGATGGCCGACGTGCCCGCCGTCACGCCGGGCTCCAAGGCGCTGGCCAAGGAGCTGAAGCGGCACGGGTTCAAGTTCGTCGGCCCGACCACCGCCTACGCGCTCATGCAGGCGATCGGCCTGGTCAACGACCACATCGAGGGCTGCCTGGCGCGCACCCCGGCGACGGGCGTGCTCAGCGGCCGGTGAACGACGGGCGCTCCTTGGCCAGGAAGGCCCGGGTGGCGTCACGGTGGTCGCGGGTGGCGGCGCACTCGTCCTGCAGGACCGCCTCCAGCTCCAGCGCCTCCGGCAGCGTGTGCGTGGCGGCGTAGGCCAGCGCCCGCTTGGTGGCCGCGTACGCGCGCGTGGGCCCCTGCGCGAGCCGTACCGCCAGCTCACCGGCGGCCTTGAGCACGTCGTCCGGCGGCACCACCCGCGTGACGAGCCCCAGCTCCAGCGCCCGCGCGGCGTCGACCGGCTCGCCGAGCAGCATCAGCTCGGCGGCGCGCCCCGCGCCGACGAGGCGTTGCAGCGTCCAGGACGCCCCCGAGTCGGGCGCGAGCCCGATGCCGGAGAACGCGAGCGCGAACTTGGCCCGCTCCGAGGCGACCCGCAGGTCGCAGGCGAAGGCGAGTGAGGCGCCGGCGCCCGCCGCGACGCCGTTGACGGCGGCCACCACCGGCTTGGCCATGGTGGTGATGAGCTCCACCAGCGGGTTGTAGTGCTCGCGCACGGTGCCGGCCAGCCCGCGCCCGGCCTCCAGGTTGTCGGCGTGCTCGCGCAGGTCCTGGCCGGCGCAGAAGGCCCGGCCGGAGCCGGTCAGCAGCACCGCCCGCACCTGGTCGTCGCCGGCCGCCCGGCGCAGCGCCGCCAGCAGGGCCGACTTCACCTCGGCCGTCAGCGAGTTCATGGCCTCGGGCCGGTCGAGCGTGACGGTGGCGACGGAGTCGGTCAGGTCATAGCGGATCACGGCAGCTCCCTGTCGACGAACGCGGCGGCTGAGGGCAGCAGGCGGGACGCCTCCTGCTCGAAGAACGCTCTGGCCTGCTCGCCGGGCCAGCCGGCCGGCAGCAGCTCGGGCGGCAGGCCGGGGTCGCGGAAGAGGAAGTTGCGCCACCCGTGCACGAGCCTGCTCCTCGTCGCGAACACCTGGTCGTCCGGCGCCCCGTCCGGCAGCGCCCCGACCAGCGTGGCAGCCTCCGTCAGCCACCGCTCGTACGCCTCGCCGACGGCGTCCAGATCCCAGGCCCGGGACACCAGCTCGCGGGGGTCGCCCTCCAGCTCCGCGTCGAACCGGTCGGCACGCAGGCCCTCGCTGGCCAGCAGGTGGTCCACCTCCCGGGACTTGCGCGGCCCGGCCCAGGTGGTCTCCGACAGCGGCGCGTACCCGAGAAACGCGAGAACGGCCTTGACCCGGTCCCTGCGCGGCCGATCCCGCACCGGTTCCAGAACGATCAGATGCCACCGTCCGTGCCAGGCCGGTGTTCCCACTCGGTAAATTCTCGACGCTGCGTCGTCCAGTCTTCTGACGCACTTCGGCGTGAGCCCGTAGCCGGCGCCCTGAGGCAATCTGACGGGCTCCAGCCAGCCCTGCCTGACCATGCGGGAAACGGCGGTCCGAACGGCGGGAGCGGCGATCTCCAGGGGTTTCATGAGCCGTACGAGAGCCGCCACGGAGGCCCGTCCGCCGCGTGGGCGCAGGTGGTCTCCATAGAGGTCGAACAGGGCGGCGCGTGCGTGCACGCTGTCCAGTTTGGACGTCTTCGCCACCCCGGACAACGCATTCTGGGAGGAGATCGTTACCCATGAGCGCTCTCGATGCGGGAGAATAGGACATCACAGAAGACGTGAATGCGCCGCCCTCCCTAGCGGGCGGACTGAAAACCGCGGGCCGCGGGAGCCCAAGGCAGGAAGGGATGCACGCATGGCGGCGATGAAGCCGCGGACCGGCGATGGTCCGCTCGAGGTCACCAAGGAAGGGCGCGGCATTGTCATGCGGGTCCCTCTGGAGGGTGGTGGCCGGCTCGTCGTGGAGATTTCCGCAGACGAGGCCAAGGCGCTCGGCGAGGCGCTGAAGAACGTCGTCGGCTGAGAGCTCCCGAGTAAGACCTGGTCCGACGGCCCTGGCGTATCCGCGCGCCAGGGTCGCTGACGTTTGAGGAGAATGTTCCGTGCCCATTGAGACCACTGCATCGGTGGTCGCCGGCGTCCCGGACGACGCCGAGCTGCTGGCCGTCCCCTACACGCCCGAGCTGGTTCCCGCCGTCGAGCTCGACCTGCCGGTGCCCCTGCCCGGGCTGCTGGCGCACTACGAGGCCAAGGGCGAGGCCGGCGAGATCATCGAGGTCCCCGTGGCACGGGAGGGCGGCGTCGGGCGCGTCCTGCTGTACGGCGTCGGCGACGGCTCGCCGAAGGCGCTGCGCAAGGCGGCGGCGGGGCTGACCCGCAGGGTCAAGGGCCGCGAGGAGCTGACCGTGGTGGCGCCGGAGGGTGACGTCGCCGCGTTCGCCGAGGCCGCGCTGCTGGCCGCCTACTCCTTCCGCATCGGCCGGCCGGGCAAGCCGCCCGTGCGCTCGCTGCGGTTCGCGTTCGCCGACGAGCAGGCCGTACGACGGGGCGAGACCGTCGCGCAGGCCGTGGCGCTGGCCCGTGACCTGGCCAACACGCCCGCGTCGGTCAAGACGCCCGCCTGGCTGGCCGAGCGCGCCGCCGAGCAGGGCGTTCCCGTGCGGGTGTGGGACGAGGAGCAGCTCCAGGCCGGCGGGTTCGGCGGCATCCTCGCCGTCGGCCGCGGCTCGGCCAACCCCCCTCGGCTCATCCAGCTCTCCTACGTTCCCGAGGGCACCCCCGAGCGGCACGTCGTGCTGGTGGGCAAGGGCATCACGTTCGACTCGGGCGGCCTGTCGCTCAAGCCGACCGAGAACATGAAGACCCAGAAGACCGACATGGCCGGCGGCGCCGTGGTGATCGCCGTCATCGGCGCGCTGGCGCGGCTGGGCGTCCCGGTCCGGGTCACCGGCCTGGTCGCCTCCGCCGAGAACATGCCGTCCGGCACCGCCCAGCGGCCCAGCGACGTCATCACCCACTACGGCGGCCGCACGGTCGAGGTGCTCAACACCGACGCCGAGGGACGGCTGGTGCTGGCCGACGCGCTCGCCTACGCCGACGCCGAGCTCGACCCCGACACGGTCGTCGACATCGCCACGCTGACGGGCGCCATCACCGTCGCGCTCGGCCGCAACGTCGGGTCCGTCTACTCCACCGACGACGACCTCGCCGGCGCGCTCGTGGCCGCCGGCCGCGACAGCGACGACCGGCTGTGGCGGATGCCGCTCATCGACGAGTACGCGCCGGCCCTGGAGTCGCCGATCGCCGACCTGGCCAACGTGGAGAGCGGCAGCACCTACGGCGCCGGGTCCATCACGGCCGCGCTGTTCCTCCGGGAGTTCGCGGGCAAGAGGCCGTGGGCGCACCTCGACATCGCCGGCGTGGGCCGCAGCACGGTCGACGACGGGATCCTGACCAAGGGGGCCACGGGCTTCGGGGTGCGGGTCCTGCTGGAGTGGCTGACCCGCGCGTAGCCGCGCGGGGGGACCGCGCCCGCATCGGCCGAAGGGGCGGCGGGCGCGGGCTGCGTCAGTCGGCGATCTTGACGGCGGCGAGCAGGCCGTCGCCCAGCGGCATCAGCAGCGACCGGAGACGATCGTCGCCCTGCACCAGCTTCCCCAGCTCCCGCAGGGCCACCGTGTCGGGATCGCGCTGGGTCGGGTCGGCCACGCGGTTGTGCCACAGCGCGTTGTCGAAGGCCACGATGCCGCCCACGCGCAGCAGCCGGACCGCCTCGGCCAGGTAGTCGGCGTACTCCTGCTTGGCCCCGTCGGCGAAGACCATGTCGTAGCCGCCGTCCGACAGCCGGGGCAGCACGTCGAGCGCGCGGCCGGCGATCAGCCGCACCCGCCCGCCGGCGAAGCCCGCCTCGGCGAACGCCTGCCGCGCCAGCCGCTGGTGCTCGGGCTCCACGTCAACGCTGGTCAGCGTGCCGTCGGGGCGCATGCCGCGCAGCAGCCAGAGCCCCGAGACGCCGCAGCCGGTGCCGATCTCGACGACCGACTTGGCGTTGAGCGCCGTGGCGAGGAAGCAGAGCGCCGCCCCGCCTCCGGGAAGGATGGGCACCGCGCCCATCTCCAGGCCGCGCTGCCGCGCCGCGCGCAGGATCTCATCCTCGTGATGGAACTGCTCCGCATAGGCCAGAGTGGCCTCCACCTGACTGGTCATCGGCCTCCTCCCCCCACTTTCGTGCGATTGGTCACCGATCGCAGCCTAGGGGAGTAGCGCCGGGACGGGAACTCAGGAGCACCCTGAGGCGTTGCAGGTTTAAACGGGCTTTGCCGGTCCGGAAGGCAGGCAGTGCGCATGAGGGGACGAAAGCAGGCACTATGGCGGTAGCTGTGGTCCCAGAGAGAGGAGTTCTGGTGGACGAAAGCGACCACCAGGCCGATGCTCCCGTGTCTGATTGGACACCTCCCACCTGGGAGGAAGTGGTGCGGACGCACTCCGCGCGCGTTTATCGGCTGGCGTACCGCCTGACCGGCAACGTCCATGACGCCGAGGACCTCACCCAGGAGGTCTTCGTACGGGTCTTCAGGTCGCTGTCGAGCTACACGCCAGGGACGTTCGAGGGCTGGCTGCACCGGATCACGACCAACCTGTTCCTCGACATGGCGCGGCGCAAGCAGCGCATCCGGTTCGAGGGACTGGCCGACGACGCCGCCGAGAGGCTGCGCGGCCGCGAGCCGTCGCCGGCGCAGGCGTTCGACGACGCCCATCTCGAACCCGACATCCAGGCCGCGCTCGACGCGCTCGCCCCCGAGTTCCGCGCGGCGATCGTGCTGTGCGACATCGAGGGCCTGTCGTACGAGGAGATCGCGGCCACGCTCGGGGTCAAGCTGGGCACGGTCCGGAGCCGTATCCACCGTGGCCGGGCGCAGTTGCGCGAGGCGCTCGAACACCGGGCCCCGCGACACTCACAACTTCCCCCGCCAGCATTCCCGTCGGGGCCCCGTGGGGAGGAAGTCTGATATGTCGCATCTTGGAGAACGCGTGTCCGCACTCGTGGACGGCGAGCTCAACCACGCCGAGCGCGATCGCGCGCTGGCTCATCTGACGTTCTGCGCCGACTGCAGGCGGGAGGTCGAGTCGATGCGGGCGCTGAAGTCGCGCCTGCGCTCGCTCGACGAGCTCGCCATGCCGGCCGACCTGACGATGTCGCTGCTGCGGATGGCCGAGCCGGGCGGCCCGCTGCCGCCCCGCGAGCGGCCCTTCCCCGCGCGGACCTTCGGAGGTGTCCCGCTGCCGGGCCCTCATTCCATCGCGCCCCTGGACAACCGCCCTCGCAGGGACGCGATCGGCGGCGCTTCCGGCCCTGGTCGCCGGGGTAGGCGGCGCGGCACGTACGTGGCGGTCGGCGTGGTCTCCGCGGCCGTCGCCCTCGGCACCTTCTTCGCCGTGTCCGGCGCCGGGCAGACCAGCGCGCCGCCGCCGGTCGAGCTGTTCCGGCAGAACACACCCGTCTCCACCCAGGCCACTCCGCCCACCGCCACGCCCTGACCAGGACACGGCGGGCCGGGACACTCGGTGGCGTAGTCCACGGCGTCGGGGGCATACGATCGGAGTTCGGGGTTTTGGAGAGGAACCGCCGGTAGAAGCGTGGTTCCTGACCATTGCTTTACGACTCTCGTATGCCGATCGCACCAGGATTGCGGTGTCGAGCAAGGAGTGGTGAGACGTAGATGACCGACGAGAAGCGCCCGGGCGAAGGACGCATGCCGTCGGACTTCCCTGTGACGCAGGGGCGCCCGGACTTCCTGCCCGCGGACGGCCAGGCCGACCGGCCTGGCGGCGGGTCGGCCGCGCCCTCGTCCGGCTCACCGGGCTCCTGGGAACCGCCGAGCCTCTCCGAATCACCGGGCGCGGCCTGGGGTTCACCCGCCGGCTCCGACTCACCGGGCGCCTACGGCCGGCAGGAGCCCCCGCAGGAGCCGTACGGCTCGCAGGGGGCCTGGCGGGCCGCATCCGGGCAGCAAGGTGACGTGCCTGTCTTCGGCGCCTCCCAGGGCCCCTACGGGGGCCCTTCGCCCTCGTTCGGCGCCTCGGGCGACCGTGGTGGCGCGGCAGGGGACGGTGTGCCGTTCCAGGCGGCCGCAGGAGACGCCCGTGACGCCTCCGACGGCGGTCCGGGTGGCGACGCCCCGCGTGGCCGCTCGCCGTACGAGCCGAGCCGTGAGGCCGGGCAGGAGCTCGGGCCGGAAGGGCAGCAGCCCAGGCCGGACGGGCAGGAGCCCGGGCAGGAGGGCGGTCAGGAAGGCGGCGCGCCCGGCGAGCCTCCCTTCGGCCGTCCTGACGCGGGCGACCAGCCGTTCGGCCGTCCCGACGGCCCGGACACGCCGTTCGGCCGCCCTGACAGTGGCGACTCGTCGTTCGGCCGCGCCGACGACCAGCCGTTCGGCCGTCCCGATGGCGGTGACTCGCCCTACGGGCGGGGCGACGCGGGCGAGGCGTCGTTCGGCGCCGAGGGCGGGTCGTCCACCCGCGCCTACGAGAGCCCGTTCTTCGGCCCCTCGGCCGGCCCTCCGCCCTACGGCGGCGACACGCCTCCGCCGCCCCCGCGTCACGCGCTCGGGATGGGCCCCGGCTGGGCTCCGCCGCCTCCGGGAGGCGGCGTCGCGGCGGCCCCCCGGCGCGGCCCCGGCATCGGCGTGCTCGTGGCGCTGGCCGTGGTCATCGCCCTGGTGGCCTCCGCGCTCGGCAGCATCGGCACCTACCTGCTCACCCGTTCCAACGGCACCGACCCGACCTACAGCCTCGGCCCGGCCCCGACCGGCGCCACCAACCGGGCGCCCGACTCGGTGGCCGGCGTGGCGGCGCGGGTGCTGCCCAGCGTCGTGTCGCTGGAGGTCGGCAACGGCAGCAACACCGAGGGCGCCACCGGCTCCGGGTTCCTGATCAAGAACGGTTACGTGGTGACCAACAACCACGTGGTCGCCATGGCCGCCAAGGGCGGCGAAATCAAGATCATGTTCTACAACCGCAAGACCACGACCGGCCGCATCGTCGGCCGTGACCCGGGCTCCGACCTGGCCGTGGTCAAGCCCGAGGACACCTTCGGCACGCCCGAGATCAACCTGGGCAACTCCGACCAGGTCGTGGTCGGCGACCCGGTGATCGCGGTCGGCTCGCCGCTGGGCCTGTCCGGCACGGTCACCACGGGCATCGTCAGCTCCCTGAACCGGCCGGTCATCGCCGGCGACGAGAGCGGCGGCTCCGAGGAGCCCGCCTACATCAGCGCCATCCAGACCGACGCCGCCATCAACCCCGGCAACTCCGGCGGTCCCCTGGTCAACGGCAAGGGCGAGGTCGTGGGCGTCAACTCCGCGATCGCCACGCTGAGCCGCTCGCTCACCAACCAGAGCGGCAGCATCGGCCTCGGCTTCGCCATCCCGGTCAACCAGGCGCGGCGCGTGGCCGAGGAGCTGGTCACGAGCGGCAAGGCCAAGCGCCCCAAGATCGGCATCGTGCTCGACCCCGACTACAAGGGTCAGGGCGTCCGCATCGCCTCCGAGCCCGCCGAGGGCCGCCAGCCGGTCGACCCGGGCGGTCCCGCCGCCAAGGCCGGGCTGAAGGCGGGCGACGTCATCCTGGAGCTCGACGGGCTGCGGCTGCAGGACGGCAACGAGCTCATCGCGCTCGTCCGCAGCAAGTCGCCGGGCTCGCACATCACGGTCAAGTACCAGCGGGCCGGGCAGGAGCGTACGGCGACCCTCACGGTCACGGCCGACGCCGAGCCTGCCCCGACGCCGTCCTGAGCCACACCCGGGGCCGTCCTGAGCCGTACCCGAGGCCGTCCTGAGCCGTACCCGAGGACGTACCCGGGGCCGGTGACCGGCCCCGGGTACGGCCGGAGCGGGGCGGCCGGGGCTGGGGGCCGATCCGAGCGCGGGAGCCTTTAGGCTGGGATACGCCGGGGTTGTCCTCGGAGTGGTTGGACTGCGCTAGGAGCTCACGGTGTTCGGACTCGGGTGGCTTGAGGTCGGGGCGCTGATCGTCATCGCGCTTCTCGTCTTCGGGCCCGACAAGCTGCCCCAGGCGGCGGCGCAGGCGGGCAAGACGCTGCGCAACCTGCGCCGGATGGCCAACAACGCGCGCGACGACCTGAGAGCCGGCCTGCCGCCGGAGTTCTCCGACTTCGACCCGGCCGACCTCAACCCGCGCAACTTCGTTCGCAAGCACCTGCTGGACGACGTCGAGGACGCCTGGAACACCAAGCCGGGCGAGCTGGAGACCGTCACGGCCGCGCCCGTACCGGAGCCGGTGGACGAGCTGGGCTACGGCCAGATCCCGCCGTACGACTCCGAGGCGACCTGACGCCGTTCGTGTGAGCCCGCCGAAACCCCGCCACAGCCGCGGAAACGCGGCGGGCCCGCTCGGTGTGAGCGGGCCCGGAGCGGGAGCGGGTGCTAGCCGCGGTTGGGGGACAGGCCGAGCTGGAGGCCCTTGAGGCTGGAGGACCTCTTGCTCAGCGTGCCCGCGATCGAGCGGAGCTCGGCCGCCGCCGGCGAGTCGGGATCGGTCAGGACCAGCGGCTTGCCCTCGTCGCCGCCCTCGCGCAGCCGCAGGTCGATCGGCACCTGGCCGAGCAGCGGCACGCGGGCGCCGAGCGTGCGGGTCAGCGCGTCGGCGACCGTCTGGCCGCCTCCCTCGCCGAAGACCGCGATGCGCTCGTCGCAGTGCGGGCACGGCAGCCACGCCATGTTCTCGATGACGCCGGCGATCTGCTGGTGGGTCTGGGCCGCGATCGAGCCGGCCCGCTCGGCCACCTCGGCGGCGGCCATCTGCGGCGTCGTCACGACGAGGATCTCGGCGGACGGCAGGCGCTGGGCGACCGAGATGGCGATGTCGCCGGTGCCCGGCGGCAGGTCGAGCAGCAGGACGTCGAGGTCGCCCCAGTAGACGTCGGCGAGGAACTGGTGCAGCGCCCGGTCGAGCATCGGGCCGCGCCACACCACCGGGCTGTTGCCCTCCGGCTTGAACATGCCCACCGAGATGACCTTGATGTCATGCGCCACCGGCGGCATGATCATGTCTTCGACCTTGGTCGGCCGCTCGGAGGCGCCCAGCATGCGGGGGATGCTGTGGCCGTAGATGTCGGCGTCGACGATGCCGACCTTGAGGCCGCTCGCGGCCATGGAGGCGGCCAGGTTGACCGTGACCGACGACTTGCCGACGCCGCCCTTGCCGCTGGCCACCGCGAAGACCCGGGTCAGCGAACCCGGCT
Organism: Nonomuraea sp. NPDC050733; assembly: GCF_040654215.1. Taxonomy (NCBI): domain Bacteria; kingdom Bacillati; phylum Actinomycetota; class Actinomycetes; order Streptosporangiales; family Streptosporangiaceae; genus Nonomuraea; species Nonomuraea sp. NPDC050733. The sequence goes on from NZ_JBFAHO010000027.1 coordinate 66,294, forward strand.
GGTTGAAGGGGATCTCCTTCTCGGGGCCGCGGTCGCCGCGCAGCTTGGTCTGGAGCTCCTTGCGCTGCTCCGTGCTCATGACGTCCAGTTCGATCTCGACGCCCGTGACACCGTCGAGCCGGGAGACCGCAGTGGTGACGTCACGGCGGATGGTGTCCTTCAGCGGACAGCCCGCGACCGTGAGGTAGACGCCGACGCGAACCACGCCGCCGGGCGCGAAGTCGACGCTCTTGACCATTCCGAGATCAGTGATCGGACGACGGATCTCGGGGTCGATGACGGTGGCGAGGGCGGCCGTCACCTGTTCCTGGGTTGGTGCCATCGAAGTCTCGGCACGAAGGGAGTGCCGTCCCTCCTTAGTGGTCTCTGTACGACAGGCGCTGCACGCCGGTGAGGATGCCCCTCCATGGTATGAACCAGGGGCGCGGCCCGGTTAATCCCTGCCGCGTCGGTGGCTGTATAGGTGTGCGTGCAACAAACTAAGGTTACTCTGTGACTCTTCTGCGCGACGAGGGCCTCACCGTCGAGGAGCTGGCCGTCTGGCGGATGCTGCAGCGGGCGCAGGTGCGGATCACGCGCCATCTGGAGGCCGAGCTGCTGGACGCCCACGACCTGCCGCTCGCGTCGTACGACGTGCTGTCGCAGCTCGCCGAGGCGCCTGGGCGGCGGCTGCGGATGAACGACCTGGCGGGCAGGGTGCTGCTGTCCCGCAGCGGCCTGACCCGCCTCATCGACCGGTTGCAGCGCGACGGGCTGGTGAGCCGGGAGGCGTGCGAGAGCGACGCCAGGGGGCTGTTCGCGGTGCTGACGGACGCGGGGGCGGCTCGGCTGGCCGAGGCCACGCCCACCTACCTGCGCGGTGTCCGCGCGCAGTTCCTCGACGTCCTGGACGCCGACGAGGTCGCCCGGGTGCGGGAGCTCGCGGCGCGGCTGGCCGAGGTCACGGACGCTCCCTGAGCTCCTCCAGCAGATGCTGGAGCTCCGAGCGCAGGTAGTCGCGGGTGGCGACCTCGCTCAGCGCCATCCGCAGCGCGGCGATCTCCCGCGTCAGGTACTCGATCTCCGCCTGGTTGCGCTCGGCGGCCTCGCGGTCCTGCTCGTACTGGACCCGGTCGCGGTCGGCCTGCCGGTTCTGGGCGAGCAGGATGAGGGGCGCCGCGTACGAGGCCTGGAGCGACAGCATGAGCGTGAGGAAGATGAACGGGTACGGGTCGAAGGCCAGGTCGGCCGGGGCGACGGCGTTCCAGATGACCCAGACCGCCACGAACACCGTCATGTAGACGATGAACCGCGCGGTTCCGAGGAAGCGGGCGATCCGCTCCGACAGGCGGCCGAACGCCTCCGGGTCGTAGTGCGGGCGCAGCGTGCGGCGCAGGTCGCGCGGCTGGTCCAGCCGCTCGGCCGTCACGACGGCTCCCCGGCGCGCGGGACCCGGGCGGGCCGGCGGGCGCTCACGGGTGCGCGCCTTCGCGCCAGTCGGCCGGGAGCATGTGGTCGAGCACGTCGTCCACCGTGACCGCGCCCACCAGCCGTCCCAGCTCGTCCACCACGGGCGCCGCCACCAGGTTGTAGCTGGCCAGGTAGCAGGCCACCTCGGGCAGGGTGAAGCCCGGCCGGATGGGGTCGATCGACGGGTCCAGCACCGAGCCCAGCAGCGTGGAGGGCGGGTCGCGCAGCAGCCGCTGGAAGTGGCTGACGCCCAGGTACGCCCCCGTGGGCGTCTCGTTCGGGGGCCGGGTCACGTACACCTGGGCCGCGACGGACGGCGCGAGGTCCTTCTGCCGGATGTGCGCGAGCGCCTCGGCGACCGTGGCGCTCGGCGGCAGGATCACCGGCTCGCTGGTCATCATGCCGCCGGCCGTGTTCTGCGGGTAGGTGAGCAGCCGCCGCACCGGCGCCGCCTCGCCCGGCTCCATCAGCGCCAGCAGGTGGGCGGCCTGGTCGGCGGGCAGGTCGTTGAGCAGGTCGGCGGCGTCGTCGGGGGCCATCTCCTCCAGGACGTCCGCGGCCCGCGCGGGTTCGAGGGTGCTGAGGATGCCGATCTGGTCGCGGGGAGGCAGCTCCTCCAGCACGTCGGCGAGCCGGTCGTCGTCCAGCGCGCGGGCGACCTCGATCCGCCGCTTGCCGGGCAGTTCGTGCAGGGCGCTGGCGATGTCGGCGGCCCGCATCGACTCGAACGCGGCGATCAGCCCGGCGGCGCCCTGGTCGTTCTGGAGCTGGTCGAACCCGGACACCTCGCCCCAGGCCATGATCCGGGGGTCGCGCCGCCGCCGGCCCCGGTACACGGCGACCTTGGTGATCTCCCAGGCCGACGGCCTGGTCTCCTCCATGGCGACGTCGAAGACCGTCATCCGCTCGCCCCCGGCGCTGACGGTGCGGTCGAGCATCTCGCCGATGACGAGGGTCTCGGTCGCGCGTTTCTCGAAGCGGCGCATGTTGAGCCGGCCCGTGAAGACGACCGCGCCGGCCTCGATGCCCCGTACGCGAGTGACGGGCAGGAAGACGCGGCGGCGCGGCTGCACCTCGACCACCATGCCGTGGACGGCGGGTGGCAGGGCCCCGCGCAGGCCCACGACGACGTCCCTGATCCGGCCGATCTGGTCGCCGGCCGGGTCGAAGACCGAGGTCCCGGCCAGGCGGGCCACGAAGATCTTCATACCGAGCAGGCTAACAGCCGGGTGACATTGCGCCCCGGACGCCCGGCATGTCAGTATCAAAAGATAAGAACGGTAATTACGGCGAATGGTGTGGGAATGAGATACACGGGACTCGCGATGGCGCTCGTCTCGGCGTGGTGCTTCGCGTTCTCCGGACCCATGGCCAAGTACCTGAACGCGGCCGGGCTGGCGCCCATGGAGGCCGTCTGGGTGCGGATGGCCGGCGCGGGGCTGCTGATGGTCGCCGTGCTGGCCGTGCTCAAGCCGTCCGCCCTGCGGATCCCGCGCTCGCGGCTGCCGTTCTTCGGGCTGTACGCCGTCGTGGCCGTCGCCGGGGTGCAGTCGCTGTACTTCGCCGCGCTCACCCGGCTGCCCGTGGGGATCGCGCTGCTGCTGGAGTACATGGCGCCGGTCATGGTCGTGGTCTGGGTGCGCTTCGTGCGCCGGGTCCGGCTGCCGCGCTCCGCGTACCTCGGCGCGGTGGTCGCCGTGGTGGGGCTCGGCATCGTGGTGGAGGTCTGGGACGGCCTGCGGCTGGACGCGCTGGGGCTGCTGCTGGCGCTGGTCGCCGGGGCGTGCTGCGCCGGATATTTCCTGATGAGCGATAGCTTCGGGGAGGACGTGGACCCGCTGGGGCTCATCGCCTGGGGCATGCTGGGCGCCGCCGTGGTGCTCGCGCCGTTCGCCCGGCCGTGGAGCATCCCCTGGGAGGCGTTCACCCGCTCGGTCGCCCCCGAGGGAGGCGGTCTCACCCTGCCGGCGTTCGGGGCGTACCTGTGGATGGTGCTGGTGGCGACCGTCGCGGCGTACATCCTGGGAGTCAACGCGGTGCGGCGCCTGTCGGCGGCCGTCGGCGCGACGGTGGCGTCGTTGGAGGTCATCGGCGGCGCGGTGGTGGCCTGGGCGCTGGTGGGCGAGGCGCTCGGGGCGTTCCAGATCATCGGCGGGCTGCTGGTGCTGTCCGGGGCGCTGCTCGCCCAGACGGCGGCGTCCCGGGGCGGGGCGCCGGCGACCGGGTCCGCGGCCCCGGCGTCGTCCGCCGAGGCCGGCCTGGCCCTGGACCGCGCACAGAGCTGACCGCGCCCGCCGGTCGTCGCCCACCATCCGCCGATGGTCCCGCCTCCGTGGGTGGTCGTCGTTCCGGATGGGTCCTGGCGGCGGAGTGCCGCGGGAGAGCGCCATACTGCGGCGGTGACGGCGAGTGTGGGAGGCGGCACGGATGCCCGGTGGCAGGTTGACGCGGGAGGATCGGCGGGACATCGCCGCGGGCCTGGCCGAGGGGCTCGGGTACGCGGAGATCGCCAGGCGGCTCGGGCGGCCGACGTCCACGGTCAGCCGTGAGGTGTCCCGTAACGGGGGTCCCCGCGACTACCGGCCCGACCACGCGCACCAGGCCACCGAGCGGCGCGCCCGCCGACGCGGGCCGGCCCGGTTCGCGGCGGAGACGGCCGGCGGCGCGGCGCACGGGCGCGACCCCGAGGCGATGCGGGCCCTCGAGGAGCTGTTCGCCGAGGTCCTCGTGGGGTCCGGGATCACCCGCACCCCGGCCAGGGTGCTGACCTGCCTGTCCCTCACCGACAGCGGCACCCTCACCGCCGCCGAGCTGGTCGAGGCGCTGCGGGTCAGCCCGGCGTCGATCTCGAAGGCGGTCGGCTACCTGGAGGAGCAGGGACTCATCAGGCGCGAGCGCGATCCCCGGGGACGGCGCGAGCGGTACGTGATCGACGGCGACATCTGGTTCGAGGCGTTCCTCTCCAGCGCGCGGACGAACGCCACGCTGGCCGCCGCCGCCCGCCAGGGGGTCGAGACCCTGGGCCGCGCCACGCCGGCGGGGGGCAGGCTGGAGGGCATGGCGGAGTTCCTGGAGCGGACCAGCCGCGACATGTTGGACGTCGCCCTGCGCTGGCGGCACGTCCTGAGGGACCGCGAGCGGGACGACAGCCCGGAGGGCGGGTCGCCGGGCGGTCGCTGAGACGGTCCGCCGGCGGTCCTCGGGTGTGGGCCGAGGCTCTCCCGTGGCAGGACTCCAGGCGGGTCGCCGCGGCCTCCTGTGGCGGGTCAGGACTCCAGGGGTGTGAGGCGGAGGACCGTGGAGTCCCGGGCCCAGCGGTCCGCCAGGTGGGCGCCGTCGCGCGCGTTGAGCCGCTCCTTGGCCAGCACCGCGACCGCCTCCGGCTCCGCCTGCTGGTCGACGACCTGCACCGCCGCGTCGAACTCCACCAGCCGGGCCCCGTTGTCCTTGCTGCGCAGGGTGACCCGGACCCGGTCGAGGCCGGCGAGCCCCGGAAGGTCCTGCTCGCCGCCGCCGGTCACGAGGTAGACGGCGCCGTCGTGCCAGGCGTGCCAGGCCAGGCGGGGGCGGTCGAGTCCGAGCCAGAGGATGCCGGACTTCTTCGCGCCCTCCTCGATGGCCGCGCGTGTGTCGCTCACGTCCCGACTGTAATCCAGCGGGGTGATCCGGCGGCAGGTGGCCCGCGCGCCGGATCGCGTCCTGTCAGCGGCGGGCGAGCTTCCAGGCCAGCGGCAGCAGCCCGGCCGCCACGGCGATCTTGGCGGCGTCGCCCAGGAGGAACTTGCCGGCGCCCTCCACCAGCACCGTCCCCAGGTCCAGGCCGGTCACCGCCATGAGCACCGGCAGGCCGAACGCGTGGATGATGACGTTGCCCAGCGCCATCGTGCCGACCGTGCCGAGGACCGTGCGGTCGGCGCCGCGCTCGGCGAGCTTGCCGACGACGGCCGCCGCGGCGATGAAGCCCAGCACGTAGCCGAACGTCGCTCCGCCGAAGCCCGAGCTGTGCCCCGCGAACCACGGCACGCCCGCGATGCCGGCGACGAGGTAGAGGGCCATGCTGGCGGCGGCCCGGTTCATGCCGAGGGCCGCGCCCACCAGCAGGACGGCGAAGGTCTGGGCCGTCACGGGCACCGGCCAGAGCGGGACCGTGAGCTGGGCGGCCAGACCCGTCAGGCCAGTCCCGCCGACCACGAGGGCGACGTCGCGGACACGGCTGCCCGGCAGCAGGTCGGACAGGACGGCGGGGCGGATCGACATGGGGGCGGATGCCATCAGGGCTACACTCCTTCGCTGAGTCTTGTCCCCATTGTTGGCCGCCGCCCGCTTCGTGTCCTGCACCGGGCATGCCAAGAACGACCCGACCGGTTTGTACGGGTGCGATAGAAGCCGGGCGCCGTGCCCCTCTCAGGCTGACCTACTAGCGTATGCCGCATGCGCTCACGTCGTTCGGTTCTCGCGGTGCCCGGCAGCAACCCCCGGTTCCTGGAGAAGGCCCAGGGCCTGCCGGTGGACGAGGTGTTCCTCGACCTGGAGGACTCCGTCGCGCCGCTGGCCAAGGACCAGGCCCGCGCCAACGTGGTCACCGCGCTGCGCGAGGGCGACTGGACCGGCAAGACCCGCGTCGTCCGGGTCAACGACCTGTCGACGCAGTGGACGTACCGCGACGTGATCGAGGTCGTCGAGGGCGCGGGCGAGCACCTCGACTGCCTCATGCTGCCCAAGGTCCAGGACTCCACCGAGGTCGTCTGGCTGGACACGCTGCTCACCCAGATCGAGAAGGCCATGGGCTTCGAGGTGGGCCGCATCGGCATCGAGGCGCAGATCGAGAACGCCCGCGGGCTGGTCAACGTCGACACCATCGCGGGCAGCTCCGGGAGGCTGGAGACGCTGGTGTTCGGGCCCGCGGACTTCATGGCCTCACTCAACATGCGGACCCTCGTCGTGGGGGAGCAGCCCCCCGGCTACACCGAGGGCGACGCCTACCACTACATCCTCATGCGGCTGCTCATGGCCGCCCGGACGCACGACCTCCAGGTGATCGACGGGCCGTACCTCCAGATCAAGGACGTCGAGGGGTTCACGCGGGTGGCCCGGCGGGCCGCCGCGCTCGGCTTCGACGGCAAGTGGGTGCTGCACCCGTCGCAGGTGGACGCGGCCAACGCGGTGTTCTCGCCCACCCAGGAGGACTACGACCACGCCGAGCTCATCCTGGAGGCGTACGAGCACTGCACGACGGTCGAGCGGCGCGGGGCCGTCATGCTGGGCGACGAGATGATCGACGAGGCGTCGCGCAAGATGGCGCTCGTCGTCGCCGCCAAGGGCCGCGCCGCCGGGCTGAGCCGTACGAAGACGTTCCAGCCCGGCGAGTGACTCCGGTCAGAACGTGATCCCGACGCTGGTGAAGAACCAGAACGCCGAGGTCAGCCAGAGGCCCACCAGCGCCGTGAACACCAGCCCGCCCAGCACCGGCAGCGTCCAGCCGGGCGTTCCCCGCTTGGGCAGCGCCAGCATCTTGGCGGTGAAGAGGCCGTAGAAGAAGCAGCCGAGCAGCGAGTGGGCGAGTACCCGCGGCACGTCGTACTGGAGTCCCAGCGCGTACAGGCAGTGGAAGGCGACCGGGATCGTCAGGACGAACGCCAGCCGGCCCGACCAGCGGTGCACGGCCGGCGGGATGGGGACCCGCAGCCTGCCCCACATCGACAGGGCCGACACGATCTGCACGATCGCCAGCAGGAACGCGCCCGTCGTCAGCCACGCCTTCATCGGCAGCGCCCCCGAGAAGCCCGCCGGTCCCACGGCGAAGCCCGTGGGCGCGTGGACCCGCCCGTAGACGCCCAGCGCCACGGTGGCGAGCGCGCCCGCGAGCAGGGGAGTGAGGAGGACGGCCAGGCCGCCGGGCCGCCTGCGGCGCACGGTGGTGCTCATCGCATCTCCTCGATGAAGCCGTCGACGTCCTTCGGGTGGAGGGTGGCCTCGCCGGCGGTCACGGGCTCGGTCGGCCGCTCGCCGTCCAGCTCGGGCACCTGGATCTGCTCCTCGCCGGCGAACGCCGCGCCGACCTGGGTGAAGCCGCCCCCCGGCCGCTTCAGCACGATCCAGCCGGCCCGGATCTTCGCGCCGCGCACCTGCGCGGTCGCCCGGTACAGGCCCGACGGCTTCCTGACCACCGGCGCGTCGAACGTCCAGCGCCTGCCGCCGACCTTGAGCCATCCCTTGGCCTTGCCGCCGCCCAGGGTGGCCCCGGCCGCCGCGCCGCCGACGCCTTCGAGGCCGACCTTGCCGCCGGTCGCGTCGCCCTTGAACCACGCCTCGGAACGGCCGTCGCAGAAGTACCCGATGGCCTTGTCGCCGCGGACCGAGATGGCGATGAGGCCGCCGTTGCGGTCCACGTGCCCGCCGTAGTCGGCCTTGGTGGGGCCCTTGGCCGTACGGGTCGGTGACGGCGTGGCCCGTGGTGTGCCCTCGTCGGGCCGCGCGGTCCGGTCGCTCTCCGGGCTCGCCGTGTTCTCGGTGTTCTGCGGGCTTCTGGTGTTCTCGGTGGTGCTCGCGGTGGCGCTACGGTCCGCCGCGGGTGCCGCGGTGACGCTGGCGACACCGAGCCCCGCGGCGAGCACGGCGCCGGCCGCCAGGGTGAGGACAGGTCCCAGCCTTGACATTGGATCCGCTCCCAGGCTCGACATGCTGACATCACGAGCATCCGCCTAAAAGGACGAGCCGTCTGTGAACTAATGCGCATCGGACGGACAGAATGTAAAGATGCAGGAGAACTCAGGACCCCAGCTTCCGTACGGCACGGAGCCGCCCGGACCCGTCCACCAGCCCTGGCGGGCGGGCTCCCCTGAGTCCGTCCCGCAGCCGCCCGCCCCGGCGGCTCCTCCCTACGGCGCGCCGCCCTACCCCGCCCATCCGGGTTACCCGGCCTACGGCGCGCCCCTGCCGCAGCCGGTGTCCTGGTTCGCCCCCACGCCCTCGGGCGCCCGCTACGACCACCTGGCCAGGACGCCTCTCGCCCGCCCGTGGCGGCAGATCGTCGGGACCCTGGTGGTGGCCCTCGGGTTCCTGGTCGTGGGCCTCGTGGTGGTCCTGGCGGGCTCGGTGTTCGCCAGTATCGCCGGGCTGCCGATGCCGATCACCGCTGACGAGTCGTTCGGCGACCCGGTGTTCGGGATGGCGGTGCTGCTGCTGTCGATCGCGGCCGTGCTGCCGCTGGTGTTCGGGACTGCCGCGCTGGTGCAGCAGCGCAGGCCCGGGACGCTGTCGTCGGTGGCCGGGCGGCTGCGCTGGCCGTGGCTGCTGTCGTGCGCCGGGGTGGCCGTGCTCGCCCTGGTGCTGGGACAGACCGCCCAGGCGGTGGCGCTCATGCTGTCGGGGGAGGACACCTCCGACATGTTCGGGTGGGCGGGCTGGCGCGAGTTCGTGCCCGCCCTGATCGTGATCGTGCTGCTGGTGCCCTTCCAGGCGGCGGCCGAGGAGTACATCTTCCGCGGGTGGGTGCTCCAGGCGCTGGGCGCGCACGTGCGCAACCCGGCGTGGGCGATCGTGCTGGGCGCAGCCCTGTTCGCGTCGCTGCACGGCTACACGGGGGCGGGGCTGTTCGACGTGTTCGCGTTCGGCGCGGTCATGGGGTGGCTGGCCGTACGGACCGGAGGGCTGGAGGCGCCGATCGCGCTGCACGTGGTCAACAACATGATGGCCTTCGGGGTGAGTGCGGCGGCGGGACAGCTCGACGACGCGCTGCGGCAGGGCGCGGTGCCGTGGCAGGCGCTGGCGGGGACCGTGGTGCAGCTCGGGGTGTTCGCCGCAGGGGTTGTCTATCTAGCGAAAAAGCGGTCAGTCAGCGCTATCTCTGCATAAATCCGGCGACGGGGCTGAGGAATCTCGCTAGAGAGGTCTCGCCATTCTGGCTTCGGCGTGCTGGTCTGGATGCTGTGGGCAGGCGAGGATGGCGGAGGTGATCATCTCTGTCTGGCGGGGTACTTGTCGACGCGTGCCGGCATTAACCGGAATGGGCGCCGACAAGTGACCTCCAGCCCTGGAGCGGTCCGAATCGCCCGGCCGAATCCCGGAAATGCGGTTTTGTGCCCTGTTGACCAGGTTCGACCCGTTCGACGAGCTCGACTAGGAGGTGCGCCGCGTGGCCTCCGCTCCCAGCGATCCGCCACGGCGACCGCCGGGTGACGACGACCCTCACCCGGAATCCGCCCCGGACCCGTCCGCCACATCTTCACCCCCACCGTCCCCGTCGGCATCGGGGGAGCCTCGCATCAGGCACTCTCCACCTGGCCCCACGGACGACCGGGCCCGTGGGTTACCGCTGGCGTCGCCCTGGGGGATGCCGCCGTTCTCGTCGCCCACTCCGGAGGACGAGGAGCCGGAGGAGCCGCCCCGGGGGCGCAGGCCGTACAGCTCCCCGACCGCCGAGCCGGAGGCGGAGCCGCGCCGCAGGCCCTGGCGGCTGGTGAACCGGCCCGACAAGCTCGTCGCCAGCGGCCCGCCCCGCCCCCAGCCCCACCGCCCCTCCCAGCGGGGCCCGGAGCCCGGCGCGGAGGGACGGGACGACCTGCCGCCCGGGGTGGTGCCGGCGGGCGTGATCCCGCCCGAGGTGGTGGACCCGGGAGTGCTGCCGACCGGGGTGGTGCCGGGCTCCTGGTTCGAGAGGCGCGACGCGGCCCCGGGCGAGGAGGAGGCCGCCGTCGTCCCCGACGGTGACGGGGACGACGATCTCCCGTCCAGGGCGCGTCCGTACGTGGCCGCCGCCCCCCTGCCCGTGATCGACGCCCCGCCCCCCACCGGGACCGCCACCGAGACCCGGCACGCCGATCGCGAGGAGGACGGCGGCGAGCCCGGCGACCGGCCCGGCGACCGGCCTGAGGACCGGCCCGGCGACCGGCCAGAGGAGAGGCCAGGTGACGAGGTCGAGGTGCGGCGGGTGGGCAGGCCGCCGGCCGGGCGGCCCACGAGGCCCGATCTGCTCGTCGCCTCCGGCCCGCCCCGCCCCGGCGCCCTCGGTGGGCGGCACCACCGGGGGCCGGCCCCCTCGGCCGTGCGGCGAGCCGGCCCCGTGCGCGGGCGGCGCGGCATGGCCGCCCCCGTGGCCGTCGTCCTGGCACTCGCCCTGGTCATCGCCGGCACCGTGATCGTGTGGCGGTGGAACGCCCCGGGCGAGCCCGCGCTGCGCCTGGCGGCCGGCACCGGGCGGTCCGGCGACGACCTGTTCACGGTCCCGTCCGCCGGCGACGGCTCCAACCAGGTGCTCAACGACCTGGCCTCCGCCGGCAAGGCGGTGGTCGCCGTGGGCAGCGACACGACGAGCCCGACGCCGCGCCCGCTGTTCCTGTTCTCGCCGGACAGCGGCAGGACGTGGCGGCTCGGCAAGGTCAGCGGCGGCGCGACCACCTCGACGGTGCGGCGGGTCGTCGGCGGCGACGGCCACTGGCTCGCCGTCGGCGGCGACGTCAGCGGGGGCGGGAGCGGGACCGGTGGTGGGCCCGGTGGTGGACGGGGCCTGTGGACCAGCGCCGACGGCCTCGATTGGGTGGCCGTGGAGGAGAGCGGCCTGGCGGCGTTCAGGGACGGCGACGTGGTGGCCGACGTCGCGCGGACCCGGTCGGGGTTCGTGGCGGTGGGAGGCACCGCCAGGGAGGACGGCGGCCTCGGCCCGGCGGCCTGGCAGTCGTCCGACGGCCGCGCCTGGCAGCGGGCGGACCTGCGCGCTTTGGACACGTTCGACCTCCGGGCGGTCGTGGCCAGGGGGGACACGGTCATCGCCGTGGCCCGGCCGGCGCAGGGCGACGGCTCACGGGTGGTGCGCTCGGCCGACGGCGGGCGCACCTGGCGGGCCACGGGGTTCCAGCTCCCGGAGGCGATGCCGCGGGCCGGGTCGCTGGCCGTGCTCCCGGAGCGCTTCGTGCTCGTGCCCACCCGGCAGCGCACGATCGAGGGCGACGTGCGGGTGTACTGCTCGCCGAGCGGTGAGCAGTGGGCGCAGTGCGGCTCGATCGGCGGACTCGGCGGCGAGAGCCCCGGTGTCGAATCGGTGATCACCCATCCGGGCGGCGTCGCCGTGGTCGCGCAGGCGAAGCTGGACTCGTACGAGGTGCTGACCAGCTCCGACGCGCGTACCTGGACGAAACGCGCGGACCTGGCGGGGCTGCGGGGCGCCACCCTGCGTGGAGTCACGATCACGCAGTCGGGCACGCTGCTCGCGGGCGGCGACCAGGCGGCGGCGGACGTCGACAACCAGCTCGTCCTGCTGTCCGCGCCGCCGCGCGGAGAGGCGGCGCGCGTGCGGCTGGTCGACGTGGAGGGCCTGTCGCGGATCGCCCGCCGCACCAACGGCCTGGCCGGCCACGAAGGCCGGTACGTCGCGGTCGGGAGCGCCTCCGGCGACGCCGGCATCTGGACCAGCCTCAACTGGAAGAGCTGGACCTCGATGAGCCTCGGTGGCCCCCGCGAGCAGGAGCTCGCCGACGTCGTGTACGGCCGCCGCGGCTGGCTGGCGGCCGGCTCCACGCAGACCGGCATCGGCGTCACCGAGCCGCTGCTCGTCACCTCCGAGGACGGCCGCTCCTGGAAGCGGGTCCCGGCGGGCGGCGACCTGGCCCGCCCGCAGGACCACGCCCGCCTGGCCGTGACCGCCGTGGCGGCCGGCCCGGAGGGGTACGTGCTGGCCGGCGAGGACACCAGCGCCTCCGGCATGACCGGCCCCGCGCTGTGGTTCACCCGCGACCTGCGCAAGTTCACCCGTTCCCGCAAGCTGCCGCAGGGCGGCTCCGGCGTCCGCGTGCTGGACCTGGCGGCCACCGCGGACGGCTACGTGGCGGTCGGCGCGGCCGGCGGCGGCGACGGGGAGCGCGGGATGGTCTGGGTGTCGGAGGACGGCGTCAACTGGAAGGCCCGCAAGCGCCTCGTGCCCGACGGGGCGGCCTCGGCCGGGCTCCGCCACGTCGCCGCGTACCAGGGCCGGATCGTCGCCGTCGGGACGGCGCGGGTGCAGGGGGCCGGCCGGGCGTTCGCGGCCGTCTCGGAGGACGACGGCGCCACCTGGAGCACGTCGTGGCTGCCCGCCGAGCGGGCGGCGGACGTGTACGACCTGGCGGCGACGGACCAGGGGCTGGTGGCGGTCGGCTGGCACGGCACGCCGGGCGACGCCGACAGCGCCGCGTGGATCTCCCAGGACGGCGCGTCGTGGACCCGCTCGGACCTGACGAAGGACCGGCTGGGCGGACCCGGCATGCAGTGGCTGGCGGCGGTCACGGTGACCGGGTCGGAGGTGGTGGGGCTCGGCCGCAGCACCACCTACGACGCCGACCACCTCATCCTGTGGACGTCCACCCTCACGTCCAGCCGCTGACGTCCTGCCCCGGCTCGACGGAGCGCCGGGTCAGGGCCACACCTCCCACTCGCGCAGGGCCTCGGCCAGTCCCTCGGTGAGCGGCAGCCGTACGAGGTCCCGCGGCGAGCACCAGCGCGCGTCGGCCGCGTCGTCGGCGGCGGCCAGCGTGCCGCCCGTCACGGTGGCGAGGTAGTCGCGGATCTCGTACGTCACCCCGCCCGGCCCGGGGCGGTCCACGACGCCCGCGAGACGGCCCACGGCCACGCGCAGGCCCGTCTCCTCCAGCACCTCGCGCTCCAGCGCGGCGGCGTCCGTCTCGCCCGCCTCGACCCGGCCGCCCGGGATCGACCACAACCCCTCGCCCGGCGGGCGTCCGCGCCGCACGAGCAGCAGCCGGCCCCGCCCGTCCTTGATCACCGCGCCCACACAATTTACGCGCACCTGACCAACATTACGGCGGCTCGACGGCGCCGCCCTTGACGACACCGTGCTTCACGACGCACCGTTGATAGCTGTGACAGCGGCTCCAACCTGCCCACGGTGCTTTGGCCCGCTTCACGGGCCCAACGCGTGGTCCAGCGCATGGCGGTGCGACGCGCATGGCGACGTCATGCCCTTCCAAGCCCCCCTCCCGCCCTCCGACGTGGCCGTCGGCGCGCTGCGCAAAAGCTCGGTCGTGCCCCTGTGGATCCCGTGGCCGCTGCCCGCCGGGTGGCTCGTCACCGGGTTCGCCGAGGCGGGCGACGAGCGCAGCGGCGGCCGGGCCGGCGTGGTCGCGCTCAGCGGGCCGTCGCTCGCCCACGGACCGGCCGACATGCTCCTCATCGCCGAGGAGCCTGGCGTGGGGCTGGGGGCGGCGTTCGCCGGGCTGAACGGGCCCGACCCGGGAGAGGGGTTCGACTCCGGGCCGCCGAACGCCAAGGTCGAGGTGCTCGGCCATCCGACCCCGCTGTGGTGCGTCGGCGCGGGCTCCGACCGGGCCGTCTACGCGGGCGAGGCGCTGGGCAACTGGCTCTGGGCGATCGCCTGGCCGGCCGACGCGGGCTGCGTGATCGCACTGACCGACCTGAGCCTCCTCGACCTGCGTGACCACGACTTCGACCTGCCCTTCGGCGCGTTCTCGCCGCGCCTCGGCGGCTGACCAGTACGCTCCGCCAGCCGGACGGACTAGAGTGCGGAAGCGTGACAGCGCGTATCGAGCGAGTGGTGACCGAGGGCGTCGTCGACATCGACGGCACCGAGCACAAGGTCGAGAACAACACCTGGATCGTGGGCGACGACGACGAGGTGATCGTCATCGACCCGGCGCGTGACGCCGGCAAGATCCTGGAGCAGGTCGGTGAGCGTGAGGTGCTCGCCGTCATCTGCACCCACGGCCTGCCCGACCACGTCGGCGCGGCCATCGAGGTGGCCAGCAGGGACGAGTCCGTCATCGCCCTCCACCCCAAGGACAAGCAGCTGTGGCGGGACACCTGGACCGAGACGTGGCCGGACATCGAGATGGAGGACGACGGCGTCTTCGGCGTCGCCGACGTCCAGCTCGACGTCATGGAGACGCCCGGCATCAGCCCCGGCGGCGTGTCGCTCTACTCCGAGGCGCTCGGCGCCGTGTTCACCGGCAAGACGCTGCAGGCCGACGGCCCGGGCAAGCTCGGTGGCGAGTACCCCGCCCTGCCCGACCAGCTCACCGCCATCGGCGGGCGCCTGTTCACCCTGCCCGGTGACACCCGCGTGCTGGCCGCCCACGGCGACGAGGTCACCATCGGCGACCTGGAGCCGCACTTCGACGACTGGGTGTCCGGCTCGCTGACCCGCACCGTCACCGAGGAGGAGGGCCCGCTCGCCGACGGCACCCGCGTCGCGGGGATCAGACTCGACCCGAGCGACGACTAGCGTGCGGCTCCCCGGCGACCGAGCCGCCTCCACGGAGTGGAGGCCATGAACAGCGTGCAGCTGCCCCTGGAGGGGATGCCGCGGCGGCTCTACTCGTGCACGCCGTCGCGGCTCAACACCTGGCTCGACTGCCGGCGCCGCTACCGGTTCACCTACCTCGACCGGCCGCAGCCGCCCAAGGGCCCGGCCTGGGCCCACAACAGCGTCGGCGCCAGCGTGCACAACGCGCTGGCCGGGTGGTGGCGCGAGCCGTACGAGCGGCGTACCCCGCTGACCGCGGCCCTCTTACTCACCAACGGGTGGATCAAGGAGGGCTTCCGCGACGAGGAGCAGTCGGCACGGTGGCTCGGCCGTGCCCGTGACCTGGTCTCCGGCTACGTCGGCACCCTCGACCCTTCCGACGACCCGGTCGGCGTGGAGCGCACCGTCGCCACCCGTACCAAGGTCATCGCCCTGTCCGGGCGGATCGACCGGCTCGACCGGCGGGGCGACGAGCTGGTGGTCGTGGACTACAAGACCGGGCGGCGGCCGCTCACCCAGGATGACGCCCGCTCGTCGCTCGCGCTGGCCGTCTACGCGATCGCGGCCTCCCGGATGATGCGCACGCCCTGCCGCACGGTCGAGCTGCACCACCTGCCGACCGGCGAGATCGTGGAGTGGCGGCACACGGACGAGTCGCTGGAGCGGCACCTGGGGCGGGCGGAGGAGGTGGCGGCCGAGGCGTCCGCCGCCGACGAGCGCTACCGGGAGGCCGTGGCCGCGCCTCCGTCGTCCCGGTCGAAGGCGCCGCGGGGCGCTCCGCAGGGGCCGGCGGTGCGGGTCCCGCCCGAGGTGGACGCGCTGTTCACGCCCACCCCCGGGCCGATCTGCTCTTGGTGCGACTTCCGCCGCCACTGCCCCGAGGGCCTGGCCGCCGGTCCCGACCGCAACCCCTGGGACGGGCTCGCCGACTAGCCGGGTGGGCGTTCGATCACGACATCACCGGCAGGCCGCGGTCGAGGCCGGTGATGTGCAGGAGCCTGGACATGTACGGGGTGGGAGCCGTCAGAGCGAGGGTGACGCCCCGCGCTCGGGCGCGGTGCTGGATGCCGACCAGAACGGCCAGCCCGGCGGCGTCACAGAACGACACCTCGGACAGGTCGAGGATGAGCAGGCTCGTGCTGTGGTGCAGCGTGCTCAGGAGCCGCCGGCGAAGCGCCGCGCTGGTGAAGATGTCGATCTCACCGGACAGGTGGACGGTGGTGGGCGCGGACGCGCCGGCCACGCCGGGCGGGGACGTGTCGATGACGGTCATGAGATTCTCCGATCGGAGAGCAAGGATGAGACGCCTGCCGGCCAGTGGTCGGTCAGCCGCCGGACGGCGGTGTCGGGACCGCTCGGACCGGCCGGCAGGCAGCGCGGGACACACCCGCACAGCCGGTCAGCCGACGGGGCGAGCGGCCGGGGTGACGACCGTGCGCCCGCCCTCGTTCTCCCAGACGAGTGACGCGTCCTCGCCTCCGCACGGGGCGGCGGGGATGTGCGCGATGGTGAGGAGGTCGGCCGGAGCGAAACCGGTCGTGTCCTGCGTGGCGAGCTTGAGCGCGGCCTCGGCGGGCACGCGCGCGGTGCCCGGCGGGATGACCAGCAGAACGATCGGCTCGGCGTCCGCGAGAGACAAGGTGATCACGCGGGGGTCGGTGTGGCGGAACCAGCCGACTCTGACCTGACGTCCCCGTGCCGGGATACGGCGCGGGATGTGATCCCATGTGTCCCGGTGCATGCCGACCCGCAGCGTGGTGCGGCCGAGCTGCTGATCGACGGCGGCGATGAGGCCGGGCAGTTCGGCGGCGGCGTCGTGGGAGTGGGGCCACCACGCCCCGTCGACCGTGCCGCGCCGATCCAGCGCGGGATTCAGGCTGAGCCGGACGGCGGAGTCGACGGCGGGGACCGCGGACGCGACGGCGTACAGCGGCTTGAGATGGGAAAGAGGCGTCGGCGTCATGGCTTGCCCGGCCTGTCCGGCCCGTCGGGGCCGCGCGGTGTATCGCCGCGGGCGACGCCGACCTGAATGCCAACGCACGAAGTGTCCTCGGTATCTCTCAGTGTATCCCGTCGGCTCCCGGTTGGACCGATCGCGGCAGGACCAGCTTCGACCGCCACGTGCGCGGAGACGTCGCCGCCTGGGCGTCTGATCCGGCCGGTGGTGCTGCACGACGGACAAGCCGAGGCGGCACGGGGCGGGTTCCTGTCTCGCTCAGCCCTTCGGCCGGCGGCGTGGGTCGGTCAGGCCCCTGAGTCCCCTGCTCACGTCGTAGCCGGCCGCGCCGAGCCGTTCGCGGCAGCCCCGCAGCATGGTCCGGGTCGCCGGCATGAACGCGCGGTCGTGCACCGGCTCCGGCAGGCTGTTGAGCGCCAGCCGGAACGCCCGCAGCCCCGCCGTCACCAGCCTCGGCGGCACCTCCGGCAGCACGCCGTACATCCGCCTCGCCCACTCCGGCAGCGAGTAGTAGCACAGCGCGCCGAACGGGAAGTAGAGCGGCTTGCCCGCCGACAGATACCGCAGCTCCCGCGGCAGCCTCGGCCACAGCAGGAACCGCACCGCCGCGACCGCCTCCTCGGTGACGCGCAGCGACGGCCGCGCCTGCTTGAAGTAGGCGTCCATCTCGGCGCACGAGCCCGGCACGTCCTCGGCGTGCAGCCCGACGTAGGCGGCACTTCTGCGCTGCTCGCGCAGGTAGCGGTCGGCGTCGCGCCCCGTCAGGCCGAGCCCGCCGCGCCGGGCCACCTCCAGGTACGACGACACCTCGGCGCAGTGGACCCACAGCAGCAGCTCGGGGTCGTCCACCCGGTGCCTCGCGCCCGTGTCCGGGTCGATGACGCGCAGCGCACGGTGGATGCCGCGCACCCGCCTGCCGATCTCGGCCGCCTCCTCGGGGCTGCCGAACGTCACCCGGCCCACGAAGTCCGCCGTGCGGCGCAGCCGGCCGAACGGGTCGTCCTGGAACGTGGAGTTCTGCCAGACGCCGCGCATGGCGAGCGGGTGCAGCGCCTGGAGCATCAGCCCGCGGACACCGCCGACCCACATGGAGCGGTCGAGGTGGACCCGCCAGGTGGCGCTGTCGGGAGGTTGGACGACGATCCCGTCGATGCCGGCCATGATGGGCAGCAGGATTACACGGAGACGGACCTGATGTCCAAATGGCGGCTCTCCGCCCGGTTCCAGAACCTGACGAGCGCCGCCGCCGTCGTCTCGGGTGCCTCCACGGCGGGCGAGTGGGCGGCGCCGGGCACGACCACGATCTCCGCGCCCAGGGCCGTGGCCATCTCCGCCTGCGTCTCGGCGGGCCAGCCGTCGTCGTGCTCGCCGTACAGGACGAGTGTCGGCACCTCGACCTGGCGCAGCTCGTCGGTGCGGTCGTGCATGCTCACGACCTGCTCGGCCATGCGGGACAGACCGGTCGGGGAGTTGGACAGCAGGCGCCTGCGCAGGAACGCCAGGATCTCGTCGGGCACTCCCGCGGACAGGGCCTCCGGCTCGAAGGCGTCGTCCCAGACCTGCTCAAGGCCGAGTCGCGGCACCTCGTCCATGATCCGGCGGCTGGCGTGCGCCCGCCGTCCGACGATCGCGGCCGGGCCCGAGCTCATCAGCGTGAAGGAGGCGAACTTGGTGCGCCCGTCGATGACCGCCTCCCGCGTCACGAGACCGCCGAAGGAGTGACCCACCAGGTGGAGCGGCTCGCCGTCGGCGACGACCTGGGCCAGCAGGTCGATGTCGGCGCCGAGCGCGGCGCACGTGTAGGCCTCGGGATCGTCGGGACCGGGCGTCTCGAACTGCCCCCGCAGATCGACCGCGAGCACCCTGCGGCCGGACTGGGCCAGCGTCTGCAGGACCGCGATGAAGTCCTCCTTGCTGCCGGTCAGGCCCGGGACCAGCAGCGCCGGCCAGCGCTCCACCACACCGCTGACCGGCAGCGCCTCAAGGGCCGCGAAGGTGCCCTCGGGCGTCTCCAGCTTCTGCGGCGCAACGCCAGGTGGCAGGTCGAGGAATCGCGGCGTACTCACGTGGGGCAACAATACCCCGAGGTCAGCGGTCCGACACCGGCGAAGTAAGTACGCTGGTGCGAGTTCTGAGGAGTTGTCCGAATGCACGAAGTGGAAGTCCGGCCCGCGACCTCGTGGCCCGACGTGGCGGCGGTCCTGGGCCCGAACGGGGGCTCGTCGGGCTGCTGGTGCCTGTGGTTCCGGGTGCCCGGCGGGGAGTTCCGGGAGCTCGGCGGCGACGAGCGCCGCGACCGGCTGCGCTCCCTCGTCGAGTCCGGGACGCCGACGGCCGCCCCCGGGCTGCTCGCGTACGCGGACGGGACCCCGGTGGGGTGGTGCGCGGTGGCGCCGCGCGAGGAGTACACCCGGCTGGCGCGCTCTCCCATCACCCGGCCCGCCGACCGGGACGAGACCGGGGTGTGGGCGGTGACCTGCTTCTACGTCACACGCGCGGGACGCGGGCGGGGCGTCGCGGCGGCGCTGCTGGAGGCGGCCGTGGACCACGCCGCCGGGCAGGGGGCCGTGGCGGTCGAGGGCTATCCGGTGGACTCCGGGCGGCGGCTGGCCGCGGGGGAGCTGTACCACGGGTGGAGGTCGCTGTTCGAGGACGCGGGCTTCACGGAGGTCGCCCGCCGGAGCCCGTCCCGGCCCGTCATGCGCCGCCCCTTGCCCGGCCCTTCCTGACGCGCCGCCGTCCCGCTCTGGCCGCTTTTCCTGACGCGCGGTCGCGCCTGACGTCCGTTCCGGCGTACCGGGCGGTAAACGCGACAGGGCGCGCACCCGAAGGTGCGCGCCCTGTCGTCCGGACGTGTCCGGTGGGTTCTTCCGGAGGCGTCAGCCCGTGCGGCGGCGACTGCCGCCGCCGCTGCCGCCGCCACGAGCCTGGCGGCGCTGCTGCTTGCGCTCCGTCGCGGCCGACGGCGCGATGTCGTCGTCGTCCGTCGCCAGATCCGGTGACTGGAAGATCACCGCGAACGGGCTCGGCGGGATGATCCGCTCCGGCTCCTTGCGGGCCGGGGGCGGCGGGGTGGACAGGAAGCTCGGCTCCGGCACGCGCTCGGCGACCGGCTCCTGAACGCGCCCGCGGTCCTCACCGCGGCCACGCTCGGCGACGTCCTCCCGAGCACGGCTGCGCTCGGCGACGTCATCCCGAGCACGGCTGCGCTCGGCGACGTCCTCCCGAGCACG
The DNA here is from genome assembly GCF_040654215.1 of Nonomuraea sp. NPDC050733. Classification (NCBI taxonomy): domain Bacteria; kingdom Bacillati; phylum Actinomycetota; class Actinomycetes; order Streptosporangiales; family Streptosporangiaceae; genus Nonomuraea; species Nonomuraea sp. NPDC050733. Next base: position 86,182 of record NZ_JBFAHO010000027.1, read on the forward strand.
TCCACGCTCGGCGGACGGCTCCTGGGCACGGCCACGCTCGGCGACGTCCTCCTGAACGCGTCCGCGCTCGGCGGACGGCTCCTGGGCACGGCTCCGGGGGGTGACGGGCTCCTTCTCCTTGACGTCCCTGTCCTTGACGTCCCGTTCCGTCGCCTCCCGCGAGCCGGCCTCGGTGGCCGGCTGGGCGGCGGAGCGGCGGGTGCGGCGGCGCGGCTCGGCGGCCACCGCCTCCACCTCGTCCGCGGAGATGATCGCGGGCGTCTCGTCGGTCCTGCGCGAGCGGTTGTCCACGACCTCTACCTCCGCGGTCTCGACGGGGCTGTCTTCGGGCAGCTTGCCGCCACGGGTGCGGCGGCGCTGACGCGGCGTGCGCGGCGGACGCTCCTCGCGCTCCTCACGCTCGTCGCGACGGCGACCCCGTGCGCGCGATCGGCCGGTCTCACCGAGGTCCTCGATGCGCTCGGCCGACAACCCCGCCCGCGAGCGGTTGGCGTGCGGCAGGACGCCCTTGGTGCCCTCGGGGATGCTCAGCTCGGAGTAGACGTGCGGCGACGTCGAGTAGGTCTCCTCCGGCTCGGCGAAGTCGAGCCCGAGCATCTGGTTGATCATCTTCCAGCGGGTCAGCTCCTCCCACTCGACGAAGGTGACCGCGATGCCCGTGCGCCCGGCCCGGCCGGTGCGGCCGACGCGGTGCACGTAGGTCTTGTCGTCGGTGGGCGCGTCGTAGTTGACCACGTGGGTGACGTCGTCGATGTCGATGCCGCGCGCCGCCACGTCGGTGGCGACCAGCACGTCGATCTTGCCGTTGCGGAACGCGCGCAGCGCCTGCTCCCGCTGGCCCTGGCCGAGGTCGCCGTGGACGGCCGCGACCGCGAACCCGCGGGTGTCGAGCTGCTCGGACACCATGTCGCAGGCCCGCTTGGTCTCACAGAAGACCATGGTGAGCCCGCGGCCCTCGGCCTGGAGCAGCCGGGACACGATCTCGATCTTGTCCATCCGGTGGACCCGCCAGACGAGCTGGCGGACCTGCGGGGTGGTCTCGCCCTCGCCGCTGTCGTGCTCGGCGCGGACGTGGGTGGGCCGGTTGAGGTACTTGCGCGACAGCCCGACGATCTCGCCCGGCATGGTCGCCGAGAACAGCATGGTCTGCCGCTGCTCGGGGATCAGCTTGAAGATCCGCTCGATGTCGGGCAGGAAGCCCAGGTCGAGCATGCGGTCGGCCTCGTCGAGCACGAGCGAGGTGACCTGGCTGAGGTCGAGGTGCTTCTGCTTGACCAGGTCGAGCAGCCGGCCGGGGGTGCCGACGATCACGTCGACCCCGGCCTTGAGCGCTTCGACCTGCGGTTCGTACGCGCGACCGCCGTACACGGTCAGCACGCGGGAGCCGAGCTTGCCGGCGGCCGTGACCAGGTCCTCGCTGACCTGGGTGGCCAGCTCGCGGGTGGGCACGACGACGAGCCCGCGCGGCTTCTTGCGGTTCTTGCGCGGCTTGCCGATGCTCTGCAGCATCGCGATGCCGAACGCCAGGGTCTTGCCGGTGCCCGTGCGGGCCTGGCCGATCAGGTCCTGGCCGCTCAGTGCGAGCGGGAGTGCCATTTCCTGGATCGGGAACGGTGTGGTGATGCCCTCGGTCTCGAGGGCATCGGCGATTTCTGGAGTGACTCCGAGGTCTCGGAAAGTCGTCAGCGTGGCCTGCCTCAGTCTCAAATGAAGGCGGGCCTGCCGGGACCGACGGGCGGAAAACGTTCCCCGTTGCCTGGGTCCTCGCGGTAGAGCCAGCCCTCTCGCGTCATTAGCGACCGCGGGCCCGGGGAGCGGGGGTTTTCGGGGGGATCCCCCGAATTTACACAGTGCGGTCGCACTTTCACAGAGCAGTGTACTCGATACCACAACGTTGGCCGAGCTTCTGGATGTTCCCGAAGATTCCGCCAAGTACGCTGCGTTCCATGAAGGAGTCTCCTGGTGTGGTCGATCTGCTCGGTGTGCTGGCATATGCCGAGCTCAGCGCGTTCGCGCGGATGACCGAGGACGCCGCGTCCCTGGCCCCCTCCTTGGCGGACCGGGCGGCGCTGAGTGAGCTGGCCGTGGCCGAGTACGCGCACTTCCGGCTGCTGCGCGACAAGCTGGCCGAGCTGGGCGCCGATCCGGACGAGGCCATGTCGCCCTTCGTGGAGGCGCTGGACGGCTGGCACACCCAGACCGCGCCGGGCGACTGGCTGGAGGCGCTGGTCAAGGCGTACGTGGGGGAGGGCATCGCGTTCGACTTCTACCGGGAGGCGGCCAAGCGGCTGGACCCTCCGCTGGCGAAGCTGGTGGACCAGGTGCTCGCGAACGAGGGCCGGTCGGAGTTCGCGGTGGAGCGGGTCAGGGCGGCGCTGGAGGCCGACCCGGTCGCCGCGGGCAGACTGGCGCTCTGGGCGCGGCGGCTCGTCGGCGAGGCGCTCAGCCAGGGTCAGCGCGTGGCGGCGTCCCGGCCGGAGCTGGCGCGCATGCTGGTCTCCTCGGACGCGGACGACCAGGCGGAGATCTCGCGGATGTTCGCCCGGCTGACGGAGGAGCACGGCAAGCGCATGACCGCCCTGGGGCTGTGACGCCCAGGGACGAGCACGGGCCTGAATCTTCTCAGGGGCAGGCGCGCGCTCCTGGGCGGGTGAGGCGGCAGCCCCATGGTGGTCGGCTGGCCGGGAGGCCGGCCTCGGACGGCTCGGTGGCTGGGCAGCGTGCGCTCTCCCTGCGGAGCACGGGGCGCGAGGTCCAGCGACTGGGTCCGCATCTCGTCAAGGAACCGCCGTGGCGGCGCCAGGCCCTCATAGCTGCACGGTACAGCGGTTTCGCCTTCCGCGCCCGCCCCAGCGGTGAGCCGGGGCGGGGCGGGGCGATCGACGGGGGGTCGCCGGGGGCGCTCCCCCTCCGCGTCAGGTCAGAGGGTGCCGCCGAAGCCGACCGGACGGGACTCGTCCTCGCCGATCTCGACGAATCCCAGCGACGAGGTGGGCACGAGCACACGCCTGCCCTTCGTGTCGGTGAGCGAGACCACGCCGCGCTCGACCGCCAGGGCGTTTCTGATCTCCTCTTCGACCTGCTCGGCCGACAGGTCGGTCTCGACGACGAGCTCGCGGTGTACGGACCGCACACCGATCTTGACTTCCATCGTGCTCCCTTTCGTGCCTGTGGACGCGGCCGCTCCGAGCTGACGCTCGACGGGGGCTGGCCCCTCCATGGTCGCCCCTCCGGGGTGGGAGCGGGCGGGGTGATCGCGCCCAGCGAACGGGTTAAGCCGTACGCGGAAAACCGCTGATGCCGCGCCAGGCGAGCCGGGCGACGAGCTGCTCGGCCGCCTCCTTGGGGATGGAGCCGTGGGTCGTGACCCAGTACCGGGCGCTCACCTCGGCCATGCCGACCAGGCCGACGCCGAGGAGGTGGGCCTCGTCGCTGGTGCAGCCGGTGTCCTCCTGGATCACCGCGCTGACCATCTCCGCGCACTCGCGCAGCGAGCGCTCCACGCGCTGGCGCACCGGCGCGACGTTGCGCAGGTCGGACTCGAACACCAGGCGGAACGCCTCGCCCTGGGTGGAGACGAAGTCGAAGAACGCCGCGAAGGTCGCCTGCACCCGCAGCTTGTTCTCGTTGGTGGAGGCCAGGGCCTCGCGGCAGCGGTTGACCATGTCGTCCACGTGCATGTCGAGCAGCGCCAGGTACAGCTCAAGCTTGCCGGGGAAGTGCTGGTAGAGCACCGGCTTGCTGACCCCGGCCCGGTCGGCGATCTCGTCCATGGCGGCCGCGTGGTAGCCGTTCTCGACGAACACTTCCTGGGCGGCGCTGAGCAGCTGCCGGCGGCGGGCGAGTCGGGGCAGCCGGGTGCCCCGGGGCTTGGCATCCGGGGTTGCTGTCACGCGGGTCTCCCATGGGTCTGTTCAGTGTGCCGTGTCGGCACATCCTACGTGCGGGTAAGTGACCCTCACCGGTAGTCGTCGTCATCGAGGTCCACGACGCGGTCCTGGTCGGCCGCGTCGGCGGGATCGGCCTCCAGCGGGAGCGAGGCACGCGGCCGTCCCGTCTCCTCGCGGGCGGAGCGCTGCTGCTCGGCGGCGTCGGCCTCCGGCGCCTCGATCGACAGCTCCTCCTCCTCGAAGGTGCGGTCGTCGTCACGCGTGTCCATCTCCGACATGTGAGGTCCCCTTCCAGATGTGGACGTTCACCAGACTACGCCCGGGCGAAAAGATCCCCGTGTTCCTCGGCGCGCGCCAGCACGTCGGCCGCGGTGAAGACCAGGTCGTCGGGGTGTTCGCAGCTCTCGACCTCCTCCCACAGCAGGGGCGTGGAGACCGTCGGGCGTTGCCTGGCCCGCAGCGAGTAGGGCGCCACGGTGGTCTTCGCCGGGTTGTTCTGGCTCCAGTCGATGAACACCTTCCCGGGGCGGGCCTTCTTGGCCATCACGCTCACCACCTGATCCGGGTGCTCCTTCTCCAGGAGCTGGGCGAGTCTCCTGGCGTACGCGGAGGGCTCCTCGCGGCAGTCCCAGGAGGCGTACAGCTGCATTCCCTTGTTGCCGCTCGTCTTCGGCAGGGCGGTCAGCCCCTCGACGCGCAGCACCTCGCGCAGCGTGAGCGCCACCTCGCAGCACTCCACGATGGTGGCCGGAGGGCCGGGGTCGAGGTCGAAGACGAGCGTGTCGGGCGGCAGCGCCTGCCCGTCCTGCGAGACCCGCCACTGCGGGACGTGCAGCTCCAGGGCGGCCAGGTTGGCGTAGTACACGAGCGTGGGCAGGTCGTCGACGACGGCGAAGTCGATGGTCTCGCGGTTCTTGGTGCTGCCGGGCGCCGGGAGCCGGACCGTGCGGACCCAGCCGGGGGTGTGCTCGGGCGCGTTCTTCTCGAAGAAGAACGCGCCTTCGACGCCGTTGGGGTAGCGCTTGACGGTGAGCGGCCGGTCCCGCAGGTGGGGGAGCAGGAGGGGCGCGACGCGGCTGTAGTAGTCGATGACCTCGGCCTTGGTGAAGCCCTCCTCGGGGTAGAGGATCTTGTCGAGGTTGCTGAGCACCAGCTCGCGCCCGTCGACGCGGACGGGGACCTTCTTCACGGCGTGACCTCCGCGCTCACAGGGTGACCTCCGCGGGGATCTTGTCGGGGCGCAGCCCGCGCCACACGGGGTGCCGGAGTCTCAGGTCGTCGGTCCACATCGTGTAGGCCACCTCCCCGACGAGGTCCGGTCTAACCCACCGGTTCCGCCACGGCACGGGATCGCCGAACGGGCTGTGCCGGATCTCCAGGGGCGCCAGCAGGGCGTACAGCTCGTCGAGCGTGGCGTCGGTGAATCCGGTCCCGACGTGACCGACGTACCGGAGCCCCTCGCCGGTGAACACGCCCATGAGCAACGACCCGATGCCGCCCGCCCGGCGACCCTTGCCGGGTTTCCAGCCGCCGACGACCACCTCGGTGGTGCGCAGGTGCTTGACCTTGACCCACCACGGGGAGCGCTCGCCCGGCCGGTACGGGGAGTCCAGCCGCTTGGCGACGACCCCCTCGAGGCCCTGCTCCCGCGTGGCCGCGAGCAGGTCCGACTCGCCGGGGAACTACGGCGGGGCGCCGGCGTCCAGCTCGTCGAGCAGGCCGCGCCGGTCACGGTACGGCAGGTCGAGGAGCGGGGTGCCGTCGAGGTACAGCAGGTCGAAGGGGACGAAGGTGATGGGGTGGAGACGCAGCATGGCCGGCTCGGGGTCGGTGAGGTTCATCCGCCGTTGCAGGCGCCGGAAGCTCGGCCGGCCGCGCGGGTCGAGGGCCACCAGCTCGCCGTCGATGACCGCGCTCCTCACGCCGAGCCCGGCAGCGGTCTTCGCCTCGCATACGGATATCTCGGGATAGCGGCGGGTGTAGTCGGCGCCGTGCCGCCCGGTCAGCCGCAGGCCGCCGTCGAGGTGGAGAAGCGCCCGGATGCCGTCCCACTTGACCTCCAGGCCGTAGCTTGCCCGGTCCTTGGGGAGTTCACCGGGGACGGCCAGCATTGGTTCGATCGGATGTGGCGTCGGGTATGGCATTCCTTGCCCCATGACGGGTATGTGCCCATTGGCCAGCCACCTGTTACCGCTTGAGGAGCGACCATGCGCAGCATCTGGAAGGGTGCGATCTCCTTCGGGCTGGTCACGATCCCCGTCAAGCTCTTCTCCGCCACGGAGCAGAAGGACGTCAGCTTCCACCAGGTGCACCGCGAGGACGGCGGACGCATCCGCTACAAGCGGGTCTGCACGGTGGACGGCGAGGAGGTCCCCTACTCCGACATCGCCAAGGGGTACGAGCTGGCCACCGGTGAGATCGTGGTCCTGACCGACGAGGACTTCGAGGACCTGCCGCTCAGCACGTCCCGCCGCATCGACGTGCTCCAGTTCGCCCCGGCCGAGCAGATCGACCCCATCTACTTCGCCAAGTCGTACTACCTGGAGCCGGACGGGCAGGGCGCCAAGCCGTACGTGCTGCTCCGGAACGCGCTGGAGAGCTCGGGACAGGTGGCGGTGGTCAAGGTGGCGCTGCGCCAGCGCGAGTCGCTGGCGACGCTGCGGGTGCGCGACGGGGTGTTCGTCCTGGAGACGATGCTGTGGCCGGACGAGATCCGCAAGCCGGACTTCGAGTTCCTGGAGGAGGACATCGAGGTACGGCCGCAGGAGCTCAAGATGGCCGAGTCCCTGATCACCACGATGGAGTCCGACTTCGACCCGACCGAGTACCACGACGCCTACCGCGAGGCTCTGCAGCAGGTGATCGAGGCCAAGGTGGAGGGCAAGGAGGTCGTCGCGCCCCAGGGGGGCGAGGAGGAGGGCGGCCCTGCCGTGGACCTCATGGCCGCGCTGCGGGCCAGCGTGGAGGCCGCCAAGCGGGAGCGCTCCGGCCAGCCCGCCCGCGGCAGGAAGATGGCGGCCAAGGAGCCCAAGGCCGTCGAGGACAAGGGGACGCGCAAGGGTGAGGAGAAGGCCGCCCCCAAGCGCAAGACCCGCAAGTCCGCCTGAGCCCCACAGCCCCGCCGAGGCGCTCGGCATGGTGACACGTGATGCACGACGGCGGCTGCATACGGCGAGTGCCTGTGTCCGTCCGGGTGCGACCGGGGGCGAGGCCCCGACACCACGGCGAACACAGGCACTCAGTGACGAGCTGGAAGCTCACTCCGGCCGGAAAACGTCGCACGGCTCACATGCGCCGGGCCGGCCTGGCACGCTCCGTCGGAGCGCTTCAGAATTCGACGACGGTCAGTCGTCGTCGTCGTTGCCCCCACGCGCCACGGCGACGGCGTCGGCGTCGGCTTCGTTGTCGTTGTTGTTGACGTTGTTGTTGTGGATGTGGATGCGCAGCCGCAGCCTCTGGTGGCCGCTGCGGAAGCCACGGCCGCCCCAGCCGCCACAACGGAAGCGGCAGCCGCAGCCCCAGCGGTGGCCGCAGCTCGTGCTGAAGTCCACCGAGGCAGCACCCGCGGTGGCCGTGGTGGTGGCCGCACCCAGCGCGACGAAGCCGCCGGAAAGGACCGTGGCGGCCGCGAGGCCCGCCATCGCGTGCTTGAACATGGATTCTCCCGAAGAATGGTGAGTGAACGTGCCACCGGAGCGCTTCCTGTGGCGCCGTGTGAATGGCTGAGAAAAGCGCTCCGGTGCTACTGCCGAACGCGCCGGGAAATGGGCTGGAGTTTTCTCCGGTCCAGCTACGGGTCTTACGTTTTTCTTCGGTACCCGTGACCGCCGAGGGGGTCGCCGCTCGTCCCGGCGAATGACGACCCCGGTGAACGCGGGCGCTCTTCAGATGTGAGCGCGGGGCTCACCCCGGCCGGAAAACGTCGCACGGCTCATGTGCGCCCGGCCGGCCTGGCACTCCGGTGGAGCGCTTCGGGTTCGGACGACTGTCAGTCGTCGTCGTCGTTGCCCCGACGCGACACGGCGACGGCGTCGGCGTCGGCGTCGTTGTCGTTGTCGTTCACGTTGTTGTTGTGGATGTGGATGTGGATCTTCACCCGGTTGTGGCCGCGACGGTGGCCCCAGCCACCGCGGAAGCCGCAGCCCCAACGGCGCCAGCAGCCCATGCTGAAGTCACCCGACGTGCTGGTGACCGTGGTGGCACCGGCGGACGACGCGGTGGTCAGCGCGCCGACGGTGACCACGCCGCCGGTCGCGGCGGTGGCCAGCGCGAGACCTGCGATTGCGCTCTTGAACGTGGGCATTGAATTCCCCCCTAAAGGATCGGTTGCCCTGGTTCTTTTGGCACATTCCGTCCTGAACGGAATATCCCGTGGATGGTGACCAAAAGCCCCATCCGACGCTTTTCATTTCCGGCGGCCGGGGGCTGCAAACGAGAATCGGGCCGTTTTGCTATACCCTAACGGTCCCATTGCTCTTATTAAGTGTTTATGAAATGAATTGCCATGATATGTCCGTTTTGCTCTGCCTGTTCGGCCGATATGCCGCACGAATAAAAGTGTCTACGTCCCGAAAAATGCTATTAAGTCCCTTATGTCATGGGATGGTGTGATGTGTCGCGAGGGGGTCGCTATCGTGGACTGGGCGCGAAGTAGGAGGGCACATGGCAGCAGAGCCGATCCCGCACTGGCCAGGACGCATGGTGGGCTCGGTACACGTCAGATCCACCCCGGACGGCGCTCCCGAACAGGCCGTGTTCGTCCACGGGCTGGCCGGGGCCGCCACCAACTGGACGGACCTGATGGACGAGCTCAAGGACGTCGTCACCGGCCACGCCATCGACCTGCCGGGCGCCGGCCACTCACCGGCCCCCGGGGACGGGGACTACAGCGTCGCCGCGCACGCCAGAGCCGTCATCGGCCTGCTGGAGCACACGGGCCCGGCCCATCTGTTCGGCAACTCGCTCGGGGGAGCGGTGGCCGTCCGCGTCGCCGCGGAACGGCCCGACCTGGTGCGCACGCTCACGTTGATCTCGCCCGCGCTGCCCGACCTGCTGCCCAGGTACGGGCCGGTCCGCGTGGCCGCCGCGGCGATGCCCAGGCTCGGCGAGTGGGTGGCCGACAAGCTCCGGCTCGTCCCGGCCGAGCAGCGCATCAACGCCTCGTTCGCGATGGTGTGGGCCAACGTCGCAGCCGTCCATCCCGTACGGCTGCGCGACGCCGTCGAGGAGCTGCGCAGGCGCGACGACCTGCCGTACGCCGGAGCCGCCATGATCGGCTCGGCCCGCGGCATCGTCGCGGAGTACTTCGCCGAGTACTTCCGGCGCGGCGAGGACAGCCTGTGGCGGTGCGCCGCCCGCGTCCAGGCGCCCACGCTGATCATCCACGGCCGGCACGACCGGCTGGTCCGTCCCGCCATGGCCGCCAAGGCGGCCCGCACGTTCCAGCAGGTGAGGCTCGTGCTGTTGCCCGGGGCGGGGCACGTGGCGATGATGGAGATGCCCTCCGTGGTGGCCGCCGAGGCCCGCCGTCTGATCGGTGAGACGCGATTGGGGAATGCCCCGCTCACCGGCTAGGTTCCAACCTGAGGAACGTGAGATGGGTCCCCCTGGAACGGGAGCGTAGAAAGTGTCGTTGCCACCTCTGGTCGAGCCGGCCACAGAGCTGACCGTTGACGAAGTGCGCCGCTACTCACGCCACCTGATCATTCCCGACGTGGGGATGGCCGGGCAGAAGCGGCTGAAGAACGCCAAGGTGCTCTGCGTGGGCGCGGGCGGCCTGGGCTCCCCCGGGCTGATGTACCTCGCGGCGGCGGGCGTCGGCACGCTCGGCATCATCGACTTCGACGTCGTCGACGAGTCCAACCTGCAGCGCCAGATCATCCACGGCCAGTCCGACGTCGGCCGGCCGAAGGCCGAGAGCGCCGCGGCGACCGTCCGCGAGATCAACCCGCTGGTCGACGTGATCGTCCACAACACCGCGCTGACCAACGACAACGTGATGGAGATCTTCTCCGGCTACGACCTCATCGTCGACGGCACGGACAACTTCGCCACCCGTTACATGGTCAACGACGCGGCGGTCCTGCTCGGCAAGCCGTACGTGTGGGGCTCCATCTACCGCTTCGACGGGCAGGCGAGCGTGTTCTGGGCCGAGCACGGCCCCTGCTACCGCTGCCTCTACCCGGAGCCCCCGCCTCCCGGCATGGTCCCGTCGTGCGCCGAGGGCGGCGTGCTCGGCGTGCTCTGCGCGTCGATCGGCTCCATCCAGGTCAACGAGGCCATCAAGCTGCTCACCGGCATCGGCGACCCGCTCGTGGGCCGGCTGATGATCTACGACGCCCTGGAGATGAAGTACCGCGACGTCAAGGTCCGCAAGGACCCCGAGTGCGTGCTGTGCGGCAAGAACCCCACCGTCACCGCGCTGCTCGACGACTACGAGGCGTTCTGCGGCGCGCTCTCCGACGAGGCCGCCGAGGCGGCCACCGGCTCCACGATCACCGCACTGGAGCTCAAGGCCATGCAGGACAACGGCGATGACATCTTCCTCGTGGACGTCCGCGAGCCGAACGAGTACGAGATCGTCTCCATCCCCGGCGCCACGCTGATCCCCAAGGGCGAGTTCCTCAACGGCTCGGCGCTGGAGCGGCTGCCGCAGGACAAGCGCATCGTGCTGCACTGCAAGTCGGGGGCACGCTCGGCGGAGGCGCTGGCCATCGTCAAGAACGCCGGCTTCTCCGACGCCGTCCACGTCGGCGGCGGCGTGCTGAGCTGGGTCAAGACCGTGGACCCCAGCCTGCCGTCCTACTGACCGCGGAGTGCTTCACCGGACCGGCCGTCCCTCGGGGCGGCCGGTTCTTTGTCTGCTCCCGCCTGCCGGCGGTCCGGAGAAAGACCGGTTTCCGCTGCTGGTCCGGTTTCAGGGGATGGCACCGGGTCGCCCGCATTAAGGTCGAAGCCGTGGACATTGCCCGCCCCTGTTGGCCGGCCCTCGTGGTGGCCTCCGCGCTGACGCTCGTCTGCGCGGTGACCGCCGGGGTGGCGGCCGGTGCGGCGGGCACGGAGCTGACCCGGGGCCCGAACACCGCGGAGCTGCGCGCCGCCGTCAAGCGGGAGACGGCCGAGCGGTGGCGTGTCTGGCCGGCGGGGCGCGTCTTCCCGGCCCGCCTGGCGTACTCCGCCGAGCAGGGCGGCACCGAGCAGGCCAGCCGGATCGGCATCTCGCCGCGCACGAGCTGCGCCGGGGCCGTGGACCCGGCCGCCGGCGCGGCGCTGCGCCGGGC
>NZ_JBFAHO010000028.1:0-90003 GCF_040654215.1 Nonomuraea sp. NPDC050733
CGCCCCGGGGGGGGGGGCGCCGGGGGGGCCCCCCCCCCGGCGCGGTGGGGGGCGGGCGCCGCCGTGAAGCGGGGGCGCGTCAGACGAGCGGGCGCGCCGTGGGCAGGATCGGGTACGGCAGGGCCGTCTCGCCGGTGAGGTACCGGTCCACGCCGGAGGCGGCGGCGCGGCCCTCGGCGATGGCCCAGACGATCAGCGACTGGCCGCGGCCCATGTCGCCCGCCACGAAGACGCCGTCCACCTTGGACATGTACGTCTTGTCGCGCGCCACGTTGCCCCGGGGGTCGTAGAAGCCGTCGCCGGCGACCTCGGCGAGGTCCTCCAGCAGGGCGCCCTTCTCCGGGCCGAGGAAGCCCATGGACAGCGTGACCAGCTCGGCCGGGATCTCCCGCTCGCTGCCCGGGACGGGCTGGAAGCCGTTCTGCGGCCCCTCGACCTCGACCAGGCGCAGCGCGCGGACGTTGCCGGCCTCGTCGCCGACGAACGCGGTGGTGGAGACCGCGTAGACGCGGTCTCCGGCGCCGCTCTCCAGCTCCTCGTGCGCGCTCTCCATCTTGAACAGGATGGGGAACGTCGGCCACGGCTGGCTGCCGGGCCGCGACGCCGGCGGCCTCGGCATGATCTCCAGCTGGGTGACCGAGCGGGCGCCCTGGCGGATGGCCGTGCCGATGCAGTCGGCGCCGGTGTCGCCGCCGCCGATCACCACGACGTGCTTGTCCTTGGCCGTGATGGGCGCCTCGGCGAGGTCGCCCTCCTGGACCTTGTTGGACAGCGGCAGGTACTCCATCGCCTGGTGGACGCCGTTCAGCTCGCGGCCCGGGACCGGCAGGTCGCGCCACTGGGTGGCGCCGCCCGACAGCACGACCGCGTCGAACTGCTCGCGCAGCTCGGCGGCCGTGACGTCCACACCGACGTTGACGCCGGTGCGGAACTCGGTGCCCTCGGCGCGCATCTGGGCGAGCCTGCGGTCGATGTGCCGCTTCTCCATCTTGAACTCGGGGATTCCGTAGCGCAGCAGGCCGCCGACGCGGTCGGCCCGCTCGAACACCACCACGTCGTGCCCGGCGCGGGTGAGCTGCTGGGCGGCGGCCAGCCCGGCGGGGCCGGAGCCGACCACGGCGACGCGCTTGCCGGTCCTGCGGGCCGGCGGCTGCGGCGTCACCCAGCCCTCGGCGAACGCCCGATCGATGATCTCGACCTCGACCCGCTTGATCGCCACCGGGTCGGAGTTGATGCCGAGCACGCACGCCGCCTCACACGGAGCCGGGCAGAGCCTGCCGGTGAACTCCGGGAAGTTGTTGGTGGCGTGCAGCCGCTCGATCGCCTCCCGCCAGTCGGTGCGGAAGACCAGGTCGTTCCACTCGGGGATGAGGTTGCCGAGCGGGCAGCCGTTGTGGCAGAACGGGATGCCGCAGTCCATGCAGCGGGCCGCCTGCTTGGTCAGCTTCTCCTGCGGGAAGTCCTGGTAGACCTCCTGCCAGTCGCTGATGCGGACGTCCACGGGGCGGCGCGCCGGCAGCTCGCGGTCGTACGTGAGAAACCCCTTGGGGTCGGCCATCGGTTACGCCTCCCTTAACCCTGAACCGCAGCGGACATGACCGCTTCGTCGACGTCGCGGCCCTCGACGCGGGCGGCCTCGGCCGCCAGCAGGACCCTCTTGTAGTCGGTCGGCATGATCTTGCCGAACCGGCCGAGCGCGGACTGCCAGTCGGCGAGCAGCTCCTTGGCCGCCGGCGAGCCGGTCTCGGCGAAGTGCTTCTCGACCGTCTCGCGCAGGAACTCGGCGTCCTCCTCGGTGAGCTCCTCGATGGCGACCATCTCGCGGTTGACCCGCTCGGTCCGCAGGTCGAGCAGGTAGGCGACGCCGCCGGACATGCCGGCCGCGAAGTTGCGGCCGGTCGGGCCGAGGACGACGACCTTGCCGCCGGTCATGTACTCGCAGCCGTGGTCGCCGACGCCCTCGACGACGGCGGTGGCGCCCGAGTTACGCACGCAGAACCGCTCGCCGACGACGCCGCGGACGAACACCTCGCCGGAGGTCGCGCCGTACAGGGCGACGTTGCCGGCGATGATGTGGCCGTCGAGCGGCGCCTCGTCGTGCGGGCGGACCGTGATGCGCCCGCCGGACAGGCCCTTGCCGAGGTAGTCGTTGGCGTCGCCGGTCAGCCGCAGCGTGACGCCGCGCGGCAGGAACGCGCCGAGCGAGTTGCCCGCCGAGCCGGTGAAGGAGATGTCGATCGTGTTGTCGGGCAGACCGGCTCCGCCGTACCGCTTGGTCACCTGGTGGCCGAGCATGGTGCCGACCGTGCGGTTGACGTTGCGGATGGGCAGCTCCAGCGTGACGGGGGTGCCGTCGTTGAGCGCTCCCTCGGCGAGCTGGATGAGCGTGTTGTCGAGGGCGTGCTGGAGGCCGTGGTCCTGCTCGACCGTGCGCCGCAGCGGGGTGCCCTCGGGCAGCTCCGGCCGGTGCAGGATCGGCGACAGGTCCAGGCCGCTGGCCTTCCAGTGGTTCTCGGCCGCCGAGACGTCGAGCAGCTCGACGTGGCCGATGGCCTCGTCCAGCGAGCGGAAGCCGAGCTCGGCGAGGTACTCGCGGATCTCCTCGGCGATGAACTCGAAGAAGTTCACCACGAACTCGGGCTTGCCGCTGAAGCGCTTGCGCAGCTCGGGGTTCTGCGTGGCGACGCCCACGGGGCAGGTGTCGAGGTGGCAGACCCGCATCATGACGCAGCCGGACACGACGAGCGGAGCGGTGGCGAAGCCGTACTCCTCGGCGCCGAGCAGGGCGGCGATGACGACGTCACGGCCGGTCTTGAGCTGGCCGTCGACCTGCACGACGATGCGGTCGCGCAGCCCGTTGAGCAGCAGCGTCTGCTGGGTCTCGGCCAGGCCGAGCTCCCAGGGCGCGCCCGCGTGCTTGAGCGAGGTGAGCGGGGAGGCGCCGGTGCCGCCGTCGTGCCCGGAGATGAGCACCACGTCGGCGTGCGCCTTGGACACACCCGCCGCGACCGTGCCGACCCCGACCTCGGCGACGAGCTTGACGTGCACGCGCGCCGCGGGGTTGGAGTTCTTCAGGTCGTGGATGAGCTGGGCGAGGTCCTCGATGGAGTAGATGTCGTGGTGCGGCGGCGGCGAGATGAGGCCGACGCCGGGCGTGGAGTGCCGCGTCTTGGCGACCCACGGGTAGACCTTGTGGCCGGGCAGCTGGCCACCCTCACCGGGCTTGGCGCCCTGGGCCATCTTGATCTGCAGGTCGGCGGCGTTGACGAGGTATTCGCTGGTGACGCCGAACCGGCCGGAGGCCACCTGCTTGATGGCCGACCTGCGCTCGGGGTCGTAGAGGCGCTCGGGGTCCTCGCCGCCCTCGCCGGTGTTGGACTTGCCGCCGAGCCGGTTCATCGCGATGGCGAGCGTCTCGTGCGCCTCCATCGAGATCGAGCCGTACGACATCGCGCCGGTGGAGAACCGCTTGACGATCTCGGAGACCGGCTCGACCTCCTCGATGGGGATCGGCGTCCGGCCGGTCTTGAGCTTGAACAGTCCGCGCAGGGTCATGAGCCGCTCGGCCTGGGAGTCCACCATCTCGGTGTACTCCTTGAAGATCTCGTAGCGGCGCGTCCTGGTGGCGTGCTGGAGCTTGAAGACCGTCTCGGGGTTGAACAGGTGCGGCTCGCCCTCGCGCCGCCACTGGTACTCGCCGCCGACCTGGAGCCTGCGGTGCGCGTTGGGCACGCGCGGGTAGGCGTGGCGGTGCCGCTCGGCGACCTCGCGGGCCAGCACGTCGAAGCCGACGCCGCCGAGCCGGGAGGTGGTGCCGGTGAAGCAGGAGTCGATGACCTCCTGGCTCAGGCCGAGCGCCTCGAAGATCTGCGCGCCGGTGTAGGAGGCCACGGTCGAGACGCCCATCTTGGACATGACCTTGATGACGCCCTTGCCGTACGCCTTGATGAGGTTGCGCGCGGCCTTGCGCTTGTCGCCCGGGATGACGCCGGTCTCGACGAGGTCCTCGACGGTCTCGATCGCGAGGTACGGGTTGACCGCGCCGGCGCCGTAGCCGATGAGCAGCGCCATGTGGTGGCACTCGCGGGCCTCGCCGGTCTCGATGACCAGGCCGATCTTGGTGCGGGTCTTCTCCTGGATCAGGTGGTGGTGCACCGCGCCGGTCAGCAGGAGCGCCGGGATGGGCGCCAGCTCGGCCGAGGAGCCGCGGTCGGAAAGCACGATGATGCGCGCGCCCTCCGCGATCGCCTGGGACACCTCGGCGCGGATCTCCTCCAGGCGGTGCAGCAGCGCCTCGCCGCCGCCCGACACCTGGTAGAGGCCGGAGACGACGTGCGGGTGGAAGCCGGGCAGGTCGCCCTCGTCGTTGATGTGGATGATCTTCGCGAGCTCGTCGTTGTCGATCACCGGGTACGGCAGGACGAGCTGGCGGCAGGAGGTGGGGCCGGGGTCGAGCAGGTTGCCCTCGGGGCCGAGCACGCTGGCCAGCGAGGTGACCAGCTCCTCGCGGATGGCGTCCAGTGGCGGGTTGGTGACCTGCGCGAACAGCTGCGTGAAGTAGTCGAACAGCAGCCGCGGCTTCTCGCTGAGCACCGCGACGGGCGTGTCGGTGCCCATCGAGCCGAGCGGCTCGGCGCCCGTCTTCGCCATCGGCGACAGGATGATCCGCAGCTCTTCCTCGGTGTAGCCGAAGGTCTGCTGCCGCTTGACCAGCGCCTCGTGGGTGGGGACCTCCCGCTGGCGGGCGGGCAGCTCCTCGAAGCGCACCAGGCCGGCGTGCAGCCAGTCCTCGTACGGCAGCTCGGCGGCGAGCTCGGCCTTGATCTCGTCGTCCTCGATGATCTTGCCCTGGGCGGTGTCGATGAGGAACATCCGGCCGGGCTGCAGGCGGCCCTTGCGGACCACGTCGCCGGGGGCGAAGTCGAGCACGCCGGCCTCGGAGGCCAGCACGACCAGGCCGTCGGCGGTCACCCAGAAGCGGCCGGGGCGCAGGCCGTTGCGGTCGAGGACGGCGCCGGCGAGCGTGCCGTCGGTGAAGGTGATCGAGGCGGGGCCGTCCCACGCCTCCATCATCGAGGAGTGGAACTCGTAGAAGGCCCGGCGGGCCGGGTCCATCTCGGTGTGGTTCTCCCACGCCTCCGGGATCATCATGAGCACGGCGTGCGGGAGGCTCCGGCCGCCGATGTGCAGCAGCTCCAGCGCCTCGTCGAAGCTGGCGGTGTCGCTGCCGTCGGGGTCGCAGATCGGGAAGAGCCGCGAGATGTCGCCCGGGATGTGGGCGGAGGCCAGCATCGCCTCGCGGGCGCGCATCCAGTTGCGGTTGCCCTTGACCGTGTTGATCTCGCCGTTGTGCGCGATGTAGCGGTACGGGTGGGCCAGCGGCCAGCTCGGGAACGTGTTGGTGGAGAAGCGCGAGTGGACCAGCGCGATGGCCGTCTCGTAGCGCTCGTCGGCCAGGTCGGGGAAGAACGGCTCGACCTGCTCGGGGGTGAGCATGCCCTTGTAGACGATCGTCCGGGAGCTCAGGGAGGGGAAGTACACGCCGGCCTCGTGCTCGGCGCGCTTGCGCAGGCAGAAGGCCAGCCGGTCGAGCTCGATGCCCGACTCGCCGGCCGGGCCGGCGACGAACAGGTGCGCGAAGTGCGGCATGGCCGCCCGCGCGCTCGGCCCGGGAAGGGCCCGGTCGACCGGCACCTCGCGCCAGCCGAGCACGGTCAGGCTCTCCTCGGCGGCGAGCTCCTCGATCAGCCGCACGGCGGCGGCGCGCTCGTCCTCGCCGGCCGGCAGGAACGCCATGCCGGCGGCGTAGCGCCCGGCCTCGGGCAGCGCGAAGTCCACGCTCCCGCGCAGGAAGGCATCGGGGATCTGCGTGAGGATGCCGGCTCCGTCGCCGGTGTCCGGCTCGCTACCCTTCGCCCCCCGGTGGTCGAGATTGAGGAGCGCCGTCAGTGCCTTGACCACGATCCCGTGCCCGCGGCGGCCGGCGACGTCGGCCACCATGGCCACGCCGCAGGCGTCATGCTCGTTGGCGGGGTGGTAGAGGCCCTGGGGCTCAGGAAACCCGAGGTGGGCAGCAGGCATTGAATCCCTCCCGTCGTCATCGTCTGTCCGGAACTGCTCAACAGGCGGGGACGACGTTGGCCCTGCTGTGTGTTGTGCGTAGAGGTTACCGCACCCATCTCACATGGTGCCCGCTCTGTCCGCATTGCGAACATTGCACCTATCTGGAGCTGGGCATATCCACTCGGGCAACACCGTAAACCATGCCCTGAATTCCCTTGCACGGGGCCGATAGGGTTTGAGGCATGGATCGTGACGGGGTGGAGCGGCTGCTCACCGAGGCCGGGGTGGACAGCAGGCGGCTCAGGCACGCCCTCACGCTCCTGTGCGACGGCCAGTGGTGGACCCTGGCAGACCTGGTCCGGGAGACGGCCACCTCGCGGCGGACGATCGAGGCGCTGCTGCGCGAGGTGCGGCTGGAGCACTCCGGCGACGACCGCTTCCGGGTGCCGCCCGCCGACTCCCCCGGCTACCAGGACCTGCTGGCCATGGCCCCGCCGCCCGAGGACCCGGTCGCCCACCTGCTGCCCCACTACCGGCACGTGCTGGAGCGCCTGACGGAGCTCGTCGCCTCCGGCCCGCGCTCACGGCACGCGCTCGACCACGTGGCCGCCACCCCCGAGACCGTGCTGCGGCGGGCGCTGCTGCTGGGCGCCCGGTTCTGGCTGCCCGGCGCGCGGCTGCTGTGCGTGGGCGACCATGACCTGACCTCGCTGGCCGTCAAGCTCGTCCACCCCGAGACCGACGTCACCGTCGTCGACATCGACGAGCGCATCCTGCGCCACATCGACGCCCAGGACCTCGGGGTCCGCACCCGCTGGGCCGACCTACGGCTCGGCCTGCCGCCGTCCGCGACGGACCACGACCTGGCCGTCACCGACCCGCCGTACACGCCGGAGGGGGTCGGGCTGTTCGTGGCGCGCGCCCTGGAGGGCCTCAAGCCTGACGGGCGGGTGCTGCTGGCGTACGGGGCGAGCGAGCGCACGCCGGCGCTGGCCCTGAAGGTGCAGGGGGCTCTGTCGGCGCTCAACCTCTCCTACGAGGCGATCTATCCGGACTTCAACCGCTACGACGGCGCGGAGGCCATCGGCTCGGCCGCCGACCTGTACGTGCTGCGGCCCACCTCCCGCACGCGTCCCGCGGTCGCCGCCCGCGTCGAGCGGCTCTCGACCGCCATCTACACACAGGGCCCGCAGTCGGTCGAGTCCGCCGCGCCGGTATCCCCGGTCCCGGCCGAGACCGCCGAGGGGGCGGACCTGCTGGTCGGCGACTGGCCCAAGGAGCTGCCGCAGCCGCGGGTCAGGCTCACCACGTGGCTCGCCAAGCCCTACGCCGCCGCCGTCCGCCGGGTGGCCGTCGCGGTGCCGCCCGGCCTGGAGGCGGCGCTGCCGCGCCTGCTCCTGGCCACCCGGGCCGAGCACGTGCGGGCCCGCCTCGCGGAGCCGGCCGGGCCGCTGCCGGAGTTCCTGTCCGCGGTGTACGCGACGACCGCCGCCGGCGACGTCGTGGAGGCGGTGCGGCAGCCGCAGCCCGCGGACGCGGCGGGGGCGGCGCTGCGGCGCATCCTCGACAACGCCCACGGGCGGCTGGCCAACACCTGGCGCGAGGCGCTCATCGCCCTGGCCCGCGAGCAGGGCGCCACGCTCACCAAGAACGAGGCCCGCGCCCTGATCCGGCAGACGGCCCCGTGGGCGGAGGGCCTGACGCCGCTGGAGGCGCCCCTGCACCGCCTGGCGAGCCTCCCCACCCAGGTGGCCGCCACGGTCAGGGCCCTGTCCGGCACCCTTCCCGGCTGACGGGCGCGCGCGGGCCGGCCGCGTGACCTCCTGCGAGGCGACGGGGGGACGGCTGGACCGGGCTACGAGGCGACGGCGGACCGCTGGACCGGGTCGGCGGTCAGGGCGAACGTCTCGACCAGCTCCACGCACGTCCCGTGCTCGCCCATGACGCACAGCGCCAGCGTGTCGTAGGCCGCGGTGAACTCCGCGGCCGGCGGCAGCGCCCCGTCCTCGGGCCGCCGCGCCCGTTCCCGGAACCGGGTGATCGTGACGTGCGGGCGGAACAGCTCGCCCACCTCGTCGTAGCCGTACCTGTCGAGGTGGTCGCGGGCGGGCGGCGGGGCGGTGAGCCGGTGGTCGGCGAGCACGCGGCCGACCGGGTCGAGGCGGCGCAGGCCCGTGCGCAGCGGGGCGAGCGCGGCGATGACGTCCTCCTGCAGCCGTGTGAGGGCGCCGGTCTTGACGTAGAACAGCTCGAACATGCCGTGCTCGTTGCCCGCGAACCGGTCGGCCGCCAGGTGGAGCGCGGGCGTGCGCGCGCTGATGTCGCGCAGCCGCTCGATCGCGGCGGCGCACTGGGCCGCCGTGAAGTTGGCCATGTAGAGCGAGATGTGCGGGTACGGCCCGTCCTCACGCAGGACGAACTCGGTGGGGGCCGGCTCGGCGCATCTCCGGCTCAGCTCGGCCGAGCGGGCGTTGACGTCCGGCGGCGGCAGGAGCGCCACATCGTAGACCGGGAGATCGTCCATACCGCTCATGGTAGGGACTCCAGGCGCGATCCGCTCCCCCCGCGAGGCGCCGTCCTATCATGAGAGGAGCGCCGTAGGGGGGGTGCCGCATGCGGGTCGACGTGGTCGTGGAGACACCCGGGGGGTCGCGCAACAAGTACGAGATGGATCAGGCGATCCAGCGGATCCGGCTGGACCGGCTGCTGTTCACCTCGACCGCCTACCCCTACGACTACGGGTACGTCACGGAGACCCTGGCCGAGGACGGCGACCCGCTGGACGCCATGGTGCTCCTGGACACGCCCACGTTCCCCGGGTGCGTGATCTGCGCGCGGCCGATCGCGGCGTTCTGGATGACCGACGAGCACGGGCCGGACGCCAAGATCCTCTGCGTCCCGGCCGGCGACCCGCGCGCCGACCACGTGCGCGACCTGGAGGACGTGCAGTGGTACGTGCTCAACGAGATCGGCCACTTCTTCGACGTGTACAAGGACCTGGAGCCCGGCAAGAGCAGCAGCACCCGGGGCTGGGAGCCCCGGGAGTGCGCCGAGGAGATCATCGGCGAGGCGGTGCGCCGGGCCGGCGAGGGCCGCTGACGTCCCGCCTCGCGCCCCTCCGTCACACGAGGCTCTGGCCGCCGTCGACGGTGATCACCTGCCCGGTGACGTACGGGTTGGCCATGAGGAACAGGGCCGACGCGGCGGCCTCCTCCGCGGTGCCGTACCTGCCGAGCAGGGTGCCCGAGCCCGCGGCGGCGATGGCGGCGTCGGTGTCCAGCCCCGAGGCGCCGCGCATCAGCGGCGTGTCGACGACGCCGTAGCGGACGGCGTTCACCCGCACCCGGCGGGCCGCGAGCTCGACGGCGAGCCCGCGGGTGAAGGTCTCGACGGCCCCGATGGCCGCAAGCGCGCCGGTCATCCCGGGGTTCGGGCGCAGCGCGTACGTACCCGAGCTGAACGTGATCGAGCCGCCCGCGGGGAGCCGGCCGGCGGCCAGGCGGGCGGCGGTGAAGGCGCCCCAGACCCGCTCCTCGAAGACCGCGCGGACGTCGCCGGCCGAGAGCTCGGTGACGGGCCCGAAGGCCGCCAGGCCGCCGCTCGTGACGAGCACGTGGTCGACGGAGCCGGCCCCGTCGAAGGCACGGGCCAGCGCCTCCTCGTCGGCCCCGTCGGCCGCCACACCGAGCACCCCGTCGTCTTCCCGGGCCTGGTCGTCTCTCCGGGCCTGGCCGGCGGCGGGCGCGCCCGCCGCTTCGCGCCCGGTCCGCGCCGCATCGCGGACGCGGGCGACCGCCGCGGCCAGCCGTGCGGGGTCACGGCCGACCAGCACCACCCGGCCGCCGAGGCCGCGCAGCAGGGTCGCCGCGGCCAGGCCGATCCCCGAGCTGCCGCCCACGACGACGGTGGTCGAGCCGCCGAGGCCCGTGGGCAGCGGTGAGCGCAGGGGAATGGGAGAGGGAGCGGGCGCGGTGGCGGTGGCGATGGCGGTCATGATGTCGTCCTCCTGAAGTAAACCATCCGGTTGGTTTAGATCCTGCCCGCACTCCGCCACCAGTGTCAACTGGATGGTTTAATTCAGGGCATGAGCTACGACGCGGAGGCCACCCGGCAGCGCATCTTCGAGGCCGCCACCGCCGAGTTCGCCACCTGCGGCCTGGCCGGGGCGCGGGTCGAGCGGATCGCCGCCGCCGCCAGGGCCAACAAGCAGGCCATCTACCTGTACTTCGGCGGCAAGGAGAAGCTGTTCGGCGCGGTCGTGCGCGCCAAGGTGGACGAGGTGTGCCACACCGGCTCGATCGACCCGAACGCGCTGGGCGAGTCCGTCGGGCAGCTCTTCGACTGGTACCAGGAGCACCCGGAGCTGATCCGGCTGCTGCTGTGGGAGGCGCTGGAGAACGGCGCCGGCCCGCTCCAGGGTGAGGACGAGCGACGCGCCGCGTACCGGGACAACGTGCGCGACCTGATCGGCTCGGGCGTCGCCGCGGACCTCGACGAGCCGGCGCGCACCCGCGCGGCGCAGGACTGGATGTTCACGCTGCTCGGCCTGGTGGCGTGGAGCTTCGCGGTGCCGCAGCTCTGCCGCCTCGTGCTGGACGAGGACGACGAGGTGGCCGCCCTCGCCCGCCGCCGCACGGCCGTGGTCGCCGCCGCCCGCGCCCTCGCCGCGCAGCGCCCGATGGAGGCGAGCCGTCCGAGCTGAGGCTCCAGGATTCTGCGAGGGGTCACGATCGGACCCGCACGGGCCGGTCAGGCGTCCACGGGCCGGCGGTCGGTGTCCGGCACCCACCGCCGCGGGTCGCCCGGCGCGGGGAGCGCGGGGCCGCGGCCCAGGCGCCGGAGCAGCGTCCGCAGCGGCGGGCGCGGGCCGTGCCGGCGCCAGACGATCGACCACGGCAGCAGGATCTCCGGATCGGCGATCGGGACCCGGCGCAGCCCGCTGCCGGACGCGTCGATGCTGCTCTCCCCCAGCCCGACGGCGGCCTTCTCCCGGAGGAACCCCTCCACCAGGTGCCGCTGCCCGATGGCCGGCTCGGTGAAGCGGAGCGGGACACCGAACCGCTCGCACAGCCGCCTCAGGTAGCCGCGCCACTCCGCGGCCCCCGCCGGGTCGGGCATGGCGATGCCATGCTCCCGCAGGTCCGCTGGGCTCAGCACCGCCCTGCCGGCCAGGAGGTGGTCCTCGGGCAGGAACGCGTGCAACGGCTCCAGCCGTACGAGGCGGCACGCCAGCTCGGCCGGCCACGGCCCTGGAGTGTCGTGCACCCGGCCGAAGGCCGCGTCGATCTCCCCGCGCCGCAGGGCGGGCAGCGCCACGGACAGCCCTTGCCTCATGCTCAGCTCGATCCGCAGGGGCGGGTCCGGCTCGCTCGCCTCGCGCAGCATCCGCAACGGGGTGAACCGCTCGTCGTAGACGTCGACGCGCAGCGGTTCGTCGTCCGCGCGGGCGGCCCGCACGGCCCGGTCGAACGCCGCCACGGCCTCCATCGCCGCCGGAAGCAACCGCCGCCCGGCCGCGGTCAGCTCCACACTGCGTGTGGTCCGCTCGAACAGCCGCGCCCCCAGGGCGTCCTCCAGCCGGCGGACGCGTTTGGACAGCGCCTGCTGGCTGATGTACAGCCGCGCCGCCGCCCGCCCGAAGTGCAGCTCCTCGGCGGCGGCGGCGAACGCCCGCAGGCCGTGGATGTCCGCCTCCATGCCGGACGAGCCTGGACCGACAACCACCGGTTGTCAATGCGGCGCGAACCGCTGTTGGACACCCGGACCGGCCGGCCGCTTCGCTGGGACTCCGACGAGAGGGGACATCGCTGTGGACATCGTGAGAATCCGTCCCGAGCTGCACCTGGTGCTGCTGGAGTTCGGGCAGATGTACGTGTGGGACGACGAGGGCGCGCTGACCCTCGTCGACACGGGCATCGCCACCTCCGGCCCGGACATCGCCGAGGCGCTCAGCCGGCTCGGCCGCCGTACGGATGACGTGCGGCAGGTCGTGCTCACCCACTTCCACGAGGACCACTGCGGCGCGGCGGCCGAGATCGCCGGCTGGGGCGAGGTGAGCGTGATGGCGCACCGGCGGGAGGCGCCGGTGATCCGCGGGGACGTGCCCGGCCCGCCGCCGGCCTTCACCGACGAGGAACGCGCCCTGCACCGTCGGCTGGGCGCCCACCTGCTGCCGCCCGCGCCGCCCTGCCGCGTGGACCGCGAGCTGGAGGACGGGGACGTGATCGCCTTCGGCGGCGGGGCCCGGGTGATCGCCACGCCGGGGCACACCGACGGAAGCATCGCCGTCCACCTGCCGGGACCGAAGGTGCTGTTCACGGGTGACACGGTGGCCCACGTCGGCGGGCGGGTGACGCCCGGGGTGTTCAACCTGGACCGAGCCCAGATGCTCCGCTCGTTCGCCCGGCTGGCGCGCCTGGACGTGGAGGTGGCCTGCGTCGGCCACGGCGAGCCGATCCCCGACGCGGGCGCCGCCCTGACCGCCGCCGCGGCCGCCCTCTGACCCGGCACGTCCGGGCTGGACGGTGCCATGAGCGTCCGAGGGGCGCGCAGGCGCGTCCAGGCCACCGGGGTCGGCGCGCCGGTCTCCGGCAGGCAAGCGGTTTTCTCCGGGCACCGGTTCAGGCGGCCAGGTTCAGGGCGCGGGCCACTTCGCCCGTCGCTGCCCCGGTCCGCGTGGAGGTGTAGCCGTCCCGCAGGGAGGCGTCCGGGTCCTTGAGGCCGTCGCCGCTGAGGGTGATGACGACGCGCCGCCCCGCGGGCAGGTTGCCGCGCTCGTGCTGGTCGAGGAGGCCGGCGACGCCCGCGGCCGAGGCGGGCTCGGCGAAGACGCCGTCGTGGCGGGCGATCATGCGGTACGCGTCGAAGATCTGCTCGTCGGTCACCGCGGCGATCAGGCCGCCGGACTCGTCGCGGGCCGTGACGGCGCCGTCCCAGGTGGCCGGGTTGCCGACGCGGATGGCGCTGGCCGCCGTGGTGGGATCGGCGACGGGCGCGCCCATGACGAGGGGGGCGGCGCCGGCCGCCTGGAATCCCCACATCCGAGGGGTGCGCGTGGCCGGGCCCTCGGCGGCGTAGGTCTGGTAGCCGTTCCAGGTGGCGGTGATGTTGCCGCCGTTGCCGACCGGCAGGCAGTGGAGGTCGGGCGCGTCGCCGAGGGCGTCGACGATCTCGTACGCCACGGTCCGCTGCCCGGCCAGCCGCAGCTCGTTGCGTACGGAGTTGACCAGCGCTATGGGGTGGTGGGCGGCCAGGTCGCGGGCGACGCGCAGGCAGTCGTCGAAGGTGCCGTCGATCTCCACGATGCGCGCTCCGTACCGGACGGCCTGGCCGAGCTTGCCGAGCGCGATGGCGCCGCGCGGGATGAGGACGGCGGCGGCGAGCCCGGCGCGGGCGGCGTAGGCGGCGGCCGAGGCGCTGGTGTTGCCGGTGGAGGCGCAGATGACCAGCTCGGCGCCCGCCTCGGCGGCCCGGCTGACCGCGATGGTCATGCCGCGGTCCTTGAACGACCCGGTCGGGTTGGCGCCCTCGACCTTCAGCCACACGTCGCAGCCGGTCAGCGCCGACAGGTGGGCGGAGCGGAGCAGCGGGGTGTTGCCCTCGTGGAGGGAGACGGAGGGGGTGTCGTCGGTGACCGGGAGCCAGCGCCGATAGGCGCTGTCGATCAGACCATGCCAGGTGCTCATACCCCGGACCATAACATTCGTTTCATCAGCAACGTCAAATCGATGCTGATGTAACATATGTCAATATGGAGTCCGACACGCTGGCGGCCCGCCTCGGCGAGGTCTATTCCGAGCTTCCTCCGGGTGAGCGGGCGATCGCCCGGGTGATCCTCGACGACTACCCGTTCGCGGCGCTCGGCTCGCTGCGCTCCCTCGCCGAGCGGGCCGGCGTCAGCCCGCCGACCGCCTCACGCCTGGTCGGCCGGCTGGGCTTCGCCGGCTTCGCCGAGTTCCAGGCGGCGGTACGGTCCGGCGCCCGGGAGGCGGACCGGTCACGGCTGCGGGAGTTCGTCACCCGGCCGCCCGACCCCGCCCGCGCCGCCGACGAGCTGCGGGCCGGCCTGGAGGGCGCCCTGACGGCGGTGACCGGGCCGCTGCTGGACGCGGTCGCGACCCGGCTGGCCGGGGCGGGCGGCGTGTGGGCGCTGGGCGGGCCGCTGAGCGAGCTGGCCGCCGACTACCTGGTCCGCCAGCTCGCCGGCCTCCGCCCGGGAGCGCGCCGCGTCCCCGAGACGCCTCCGGGCCGCGCACGGGCCCTGCTCGACCTGGGGCCCTCCGACGTGGTGGTCGCCTACGACTTCCGCCGCTACTCCCCCGACACGGCCCGGTTCGTCCGGGCGGCGCGGGGGCGCGGGGCGCGGCTGATCCTGGTCACGGACGCCTGGGAGTCGCCGCTGGCCGACGAGGCAGAGGTGCTGGTACGGCTGCCCCGCGAGACGGCCGGGCCGATCGCGCCCCTCACCCACGAGATCGCGGTCACGGAGCTCATCCTCGTCGCCACGGCCACCCGCCTCGACGCCTCCTCCCGGCTCGCAGACCTCGACACGCTCACGCGGGAGCTGTCCGCGGAGGCCCCCTGACCGCGTGAGAGCCCCGGAAGGCAGGGGTGCGTCAGGCTGCGGCGACGACGCGGGACTGGACGACGTGGCCCAGCCGGTCGAGGGCGATGAGCGTCGTCACCAGGTCCGCGCCCTTCCCGCCCTCCGCCGTGCCCACCCAGCTCACCGTGACGTAGTGGCCCATCGCCCGCGCCGCGGCCCGGCTGCGGGCGGCGTCGAAGGACACCGCCGGGCGGACGAAACCGTTCTTGCCGAGCGCCGCCACCAGGGCGTCGGCGGCCCGCCCGTCGGCCAGGTTGAAGATGACGAACTGGCCCCGCACCCCCTGCGGTCCCTCGTACGTGGCCCGCAGCGCCTGGGTGCACCCGGCGGCGGAGGCCCCCCACAGCGCGTCCTCGCAGTCGTCGAGCTGCTCGGCCGACACGCGCCGCAGCGTGCCGAGGGTGGCGGTGCCGGCGCTGAAGACCTCGTCCACCGTCAACGGCCGCGCGTCGGCCTGGCGGGAGTCGATGACGGAGTAGAGAGCGGAGGTGCGCTCGCTGCGGAGCGCGGCCGGCCGGGGCTGGTCACGGCCGAGCCAGAGCCAGGCCCCGGCGGCGGCCACCGCGAGCCCGGCGACGGCCGCCAGCGCGACGGTGAGACGGCGCCGCATCAGGACCTCGGTCCCGTGATCGTGACGACCCGCCGGTAGACGGCCTTCTCGGCGCCGCGCAGCGCCAGCGCGAGCGAGACGAAGTCGTCCTTGGCGGTCGGCTCGGACCCGTCCGTCTTGGCCAGCCACACCAGGCCGACGTAGTGGCCGAGCGCGTAGCCGGCGCCCTCGGAGTGGCCGCCCTGGGGGAACGCGGTCGCGCCGGCGGCCAACGGCTGGACCCAGCCACCCCGGTAGCCGAGGTTGAGCGCGTCGACGAGCTGCCCGGCGGCCTGCCCGTCGCGCAGGTTGAGCAGGGTGTACTGGCCGATGTAGCGGCCGTCGGAGCTGGTGTAGAGTCCGCGCGCGGCCTGGCTGCACTCGGCGTCGGCCACCTGCTCGCGCAGCTCCTCCCCCCACACCGCGGCCGCGCAGTCGGCGTCGAGCCGGTGCGCGGCGAGCTTGAGAGTGAGCTTCTTCTCGCCGGTGAGGGTCTTCTGGGCGAAGACCTCCTTGTCGGTGAGCGGCTTGGCGTCCTTGGCCCGGTCGAGGACCGGCTCGAACAGCTTGGGCGAGGCCCAGGCGTGGTAGGTGGCCGGCAGCAGGGCGTCGCCGCCGGCCGTGCCGCCGGGCTCCCGCTTGGAGATGTAGCCGCTGCCGAGCGAGGTCACGGCGACGACGAGCGCGTACGAGGCGGCGACGACACCGATGACCGTGGCGACGATCACAATGATCTTCTGCTGCTTGGGGGCGAGGCCCAGGTCGGTGAGCAGCGGAAGCTGCCAGTCCGAACGTGGCGGGCGGCGGCGCTTGCGCGGCGCCTGCTTGGTGGTGGTCACAGCCCCGACGCTCCGATCAGACTGCCCAGGGCGAAGGTGAGCCCGGCGGCCAGCGCGCCGACGAAGAGCTGACGCAGGCCGGTGTACCACCAGCTGCGCGCCGTCACCGTGGACACCACCGCGCCCGCGGCGAACAGGGACACGCAGGACACCACGGCCGACAGCAGCAGACTCGTGGCGCCGAACAGGTAGGGCACGAGCGGCAGGATCGCGCCGACCGCGAACGACAGGAACGACGAGACGGCCGCCACCCTGGGCGAGGGCAGGGTGTGGGGGTCTACGCCGAGCTCGTTCTGCGAGTGGACCTCCAGGGCGACCTCGGGGTCGCGGGAGATCTGGGCGGCCACCTCGGCGGCGGTGTCGGGCCGGACGCCCTTGTCGACGAGGGCCTGGGCGAGCTCCGCCTGCTCGGCCTCGGGGTTGCGCTGGAGCTCGCGGCGCTCGACGGCGATCTCGGCCAGGGCCAGCTCGCGCTGGCTGGCCACCGACACGTACTCGCCGCCGGCCATGGAGAACGCGCCCGCCGCGAGGCCCGCGCCTCCGGCCAGCAGCACGACCTTGGGCTCGGAGGTGCCGCCGGCGACACCGGCGATGAGCGCGAAGTTGGACACCAAACCGTCCATGGCGCCGAACACCGACGGCCGCAGCCAGCCGCCGGTGACGTCGCGATGCTGGTGGTGGATCTCCGCGCGTCCGGTCATCGCGCGTGCTTCTCCTCTGCCCTGGCGTGCTCACCGGGCGCCCGGTCCGGCCCCTCCGCCTCCGGCTCGCCCTCGGGATCCACGCTACCCTCCGGGCGCTCCCCCGGGTCCACGGCACCCGTACGGGCGGAGCCGCCCTCGTCGGAGGCGCCCGCCTCCCCGCCGGCCGGTTCGTCGTCCCCCGAGGAGGGTGCGCCGGCGGAGGCCGCCGGAGCCTCGCTCTCGTCCGCCTGGTCGGCGGGGTGGGCGGGGTCCGCCGCCTGCCCGTCCCCGCCTTCGAGTCCTTCGGCTCTTTCGAGTGAGTGCGCCTGCGGCGGGACCACGTGCTCCACGGCGTCCTTGTCACGGGCCGCCCAGAAGTAGATCAGCGCGCCGACGAAGACCACGAGCGCGGTCCACTGGTTGATGCGCAGCCCCAGGAACATCACGGCGTGGTCGACCCCGCCCACGGGGTCGATCCGCAGCCCCTCGATCCAGAACCGCCCCAGGGTGTAGCCCGCCACGTACAGCGCGAACAGCCGCCCGTGGCGCAGCGTGAGCCGGCTGCCCACCAGCAGCAGCGCGAAGCCCAGCGCCAGGTCCCACAGTGACTCGTACAGGAACGTCGGGTGGTAGAGCACCCCCGGCGCCCCGCCGTGGTACTGGTCGATCTCCAGCCCCCACGGCAGCGTGGTCGGGCTGCCGTACAGCTCCTGGTTGAACCAGTTGCCCCAGCGGCCGATGGCCTGCGCGAACGCGATGCCCGGCGCCACCGTGTCGGCCACGGCGCTCAGCGACAGGCCGCGGCGGCGGCAGGCGATCCACACGCCGACGCCGCCGAGGGCGATCGCGCCCCAGATGCCCAGGCCGCCCTCCCAGATGAACAGCGCCTTGTAGGCGGGCTTGATCGCGCGGTCGCCGAAGTAGGTCTGCCAGTCGGTGATGACGTGGTAGAGGCGGCCGCCGATGAGGCCGAAGATCACCGCGGGCACGGCGATGTCGATGATCGTGCCCTTCTGGCCGCCACGGGCGCGCCAGCGGCGCTCGCTCAGCCAGACGGCGAAGACCACACCCGCGACGATGCACAGGGCGTAGGCCCGGATCGGGATGATTCCGAGATACCAGACCCCTTGGGAAGGGCTGGGAATCGAGGCAAGGGGCATGTCGGTGAGGGTAGCGGACACCGGGCTACTTGGCCGCCTTCGTGACCTGATCGCGTAGCTGCTGAGGCGCGAACGCGACATCGTTCAGATCCGTGCCGTTGAGCTTCACGGTGGGCGTGCCCTGGATCTTCATCTCCTTGATGATTTTGTCGCTGTAGGAGCTCTGGGCCTGGGCGTGCTGCTGCGAGGTGACGCACTGCTCGAAGCCGGAGGCGGTGACCCCGGCCTCCTTGCCCCAGCTCACGAGCTCGCTGGTGGTGAAGCCCGTGACGCTCTCCGACGGCTGGTTCTTGTACAGCAGGTCGTGGTAGGCCAGCCACTGCCGGCCGTCGGCGACGCAGCGCGCGGCCGCGCCGGCCCGCAGGGAGTTGCCCCGGGTGGGCTCCTGCCGGAAGATCGAGATCGGGTGGTAGACGACCTTGACCTTGCCCTCGGCGGCGAGGTTCTTGAACGTCTGGCCGCTGACCGCCTCCAGCTGCTTGCAGGCCGGGCACTGGAAGTCCTCGTAGACGTCCAGGACGGGCTTGTCGACGCCCTCCTTGGCCATCACCACCGAGCCGTCGGACTGCACGGTGACCGGCGCCTGCGTGCCGCTCGCGGCCTCCTCCGACTGCGACTTGCTGGCCGCGTACAGCCAGCCGGCCCCGATGGCGGCCACCGCGGCGACGCCCACGGCGAGGTAGGTCATGGTGCGCCTGCGCCGCTCGCGCACCCGCTCCACGGCCTGCTGTTCCTTGATCTTCTCGCGTGCCGACTTCATCCGCTCCCCCTTGCTCATGGTCATGCCTCCTCCGTGTCGTCGCCGTCGCCCCGTCCGCCCTGCCCCGCGTCACCGGCCAGGCCGAGCGGCGCGTCGAGCGCGAAGGCGCCCGGCGGGAACCGGACGATCCAGGCGCCCAGCAGCACGAGGCCGAAGTCGCGCAAGATGTCGAGCAGGTAGGACGGCTCCTGCCCGACGCCGAGCTGACCGCCGCCGCCGAAGCAGCCGCAGTCGATGCGCAGACCGTGGGCCCACGCCCAGCCGATGCCGAAGACGAAGGCCAGCATCAGCAGCGCGGCGACCACCCCGGCCACCCTGGTCATCAGGCCGACCACCAGCAGCACGCCGACCACGATCTCGAGGAACGGCAGCCCGTAGCCCACCGTCGTGGCGACCGAGTCGGGCAGCAGCTGGTACGCCTTGACCGCCACGACGCTGTCGGACGGGTTGCCGATCTTCAGCCAGCCGGCCGCGATCAGCACCCCGCCCAGGACGAGCCGGGCGACGGTCGTCACCAAGGGTATCGCTGATCTCGCTGGCAGTGACGCAGACGACGCGATCACGGGCCCTCTCCTTGTCTCCACGCTGCGGCCGCGCAGGGATGCGCACAGTTACCCGGAGACCATCCGATCACGGAGTCGATAAGCGTCGGTTAAGGCGGAAAAGGTGGCTCCGCCTGGAGTTTCGCGACGTCCCGGGCCTCATCCAGGCTAGCAGCGGAAACGCGCGCCTCCTCGGTCAGCGTGGTCGTTTCCCACGCCGTCTCCGCCGTCGTCCACGACAAGCTGGACATGACGGGCACCACCGAGGTCGGTCAGGACACCGGCGATCCCGGCGTGACGGTCGGCGGCGCGCACGCCCGGGCCTCGGGGTCCTCCCCCAGGTCCGTGACGGCGAAGTCGTCCAGGACGAGGTCGGCCCCCTCCTGCTCCGCCTGGAGCGAGCGCAGCCCCACCCACACGTCGCCGCAGCCGGCGACCACCCGCTCGGCGAACCGGGTGGTGACGCGCCGCTCCGGGAGGGGCATGGCGCGCGTCTCGACGGACTCGCCGTCCTCGTCGTGGCCGGTCACCCAGGCGTAGGCGCCGGCCAGCGCGCTCTGGTACCGGAACGACACCTCGTAGGCGTGGCCCGGCTCGAACCGCGCCGTCCACGGGACCGTGCGGTAGACCAGGCCACGCCGTTCCTCGTGCGCCTTGAGCGAGAACCGGCCGGCGATGACGTCGTCGACACCCTTGCCGTTCCAGCCGGCCTGCGTGTACGGCTCGTGCCGTTCGGACAGGTGGGTGCGCGCGTCGAAAGCGCCTCCGGCGTCGCCCTTGACGAACGGCCCCCAGCCCGGCTCGGGCGACTCGAACGTCTCCACCGGCCCCGGCGCGGCGGTCCGCATGAGCCGCACGTCGTCCACCCGCACCCGGCCGGAGCCGTCGCCGGCGGCGATCCGGAGCGTCACGGAGGACCCCCGTGGCGTGAACCGCAGCGGCACCCGCTGGAAGAACGTGTCGTGCTTCTCGTCGGAGGCGATGTAGTTCCTGGCCGTCGAGCGGGTGAGCGTCACGCTCCGGCGCAGGCCGGGGGCGGTGACCTCCAGCTTGGCCGGGCGGGTGTGGCCGGGCTCGATCTCCACGGCGGCCGACACGGTGTGGGGGACGCCGGGGCGCAGTCCCGTCAGCCGCTGTTGGAGGCTCGCCGGGGCGTCGCCGCCGAGCAGGGCGACGCGGTGGCCGAGCGCGTTCGTCTCGACGCCGACGGCTCCACCGGTCGTCCACGCGCGGAGCCGGTCGTCGCCGAAGCCTGGGTCGCGCACGCCGCTCCCCTCGCCCCACGCCGGGTCCGGGAGGGCGGGCGCGCGGCCGGGGTGGAGCACGTAGGGCACGCCGGGCTCGGCGCGCAGCGTGATCCGGCCGTTCACCGGGGTGACGGTCCCGGTCCGGACCCGGCCCTGGTCGGTGAGCCGGTAGACGGTCAGCGGCCGGTCGGCGTCCCAGGTGGTCTCGCCTCCGGCGACGTTGTAGTGGTAGAGGCGCCCGTCCCACGGCAGCAGGTACGCGCCGCCGTCGAGGACCAGGTGCCCGCCCGCGTACAGCTGCCGCCGGCCGGCGGCCGTGGTGCCGCGCACACCGCCGGAGAAGACGATCTCGTCGGCGTTCCAGTCGAGGATCTGGTGGCGCTGCAGGAACTTGGCGGGCAGGTTGTTCTCCCAGATGTTGCGGGAGAAGGCGGTGTAGTCGTTCTCCGCTGTCCATCCCTCGAACTCGACGATCCGGGCGTTGCCCAGGATGGGATGGGCGTTCCAGACGTCCTTCTCGCCGTTGCGGATGAACCTGATGATCTGCGAGTTCAGTCCCTTGTTGGTGGCGCCGCCGTAGTTGAGGTCGTTGGCCCAGTGCGCCCACAGGGAGGAGCGTTCGAGCTTGTCCGACCACTCGGTGGCCACCTGGAAGCCCTGCTCGCGCAGCTCGCGCCCGGTGCGGTCGGCGACCCAGCCGAACGGCCGGAACACGTCCACGTACAGCAGCGCGAGGTTCGGGTCGGTCTCCTGACGCAGCCGCCTGAGCCGCGCGGCGAGTGTGCCGCGGGTCAGGTCGCCGCGCTGGTCGATCCGGTACGCCTGGTCGAGCCAGTCCCAGCCCTTGGCCTTCGGGTCGGCGAGCGGCTCGCCGAAGGCGCGGGCCTCCGGGTAGGCCTCGGTGGCGTTGATGTGGGCGCCGAACGTGGCGTTCCACCGCCGGCCGGCTCTGAGCAGCGTGTTGAGGTCGTCCAGGCCGCCGGCGCGCTCGTTGTAGTGGCCGCCGTAGTCGGGGTGGGCCGAGTCGTGGCCCTCGGACTGGTAGCCCTTGAGGATGGCGAGCTGGCCGAGGCCGTCGGTGGCCAGGGAGACACGCTTGACGTCGTCCAGGGTGCGCAGGAACGGGTGGGTGGCCTGGCTGGAGAAGTTGAACGGGATGTGGGTGACGACCCGGTCCTTGGTGCTGTCCGCGCCCGGGGCCTTGACGCCGATCTCGCGGAACGCGACGGCGCCGTCCTGCCAGTCGAGGGCGCCGTCGCCGTTGGCGTCGCCGGTGACGACGACCTTGGCCCAGGGACGCTCCTCGGTGAACGGGGCGCCGGTGGCCCGGTGGGTCCACTGGCCGCTCCACACGCCGACCCTGACCGTGCCGTCGGCGTCCTTCCTCGCCTGGTGCCAGAGGCGGGCGGCGTCCTTGTCGGTGGGGCCGGCCGGCCGGTCGTAGCTGGAGTCGGACTCGACGGCTGCGGCCAGGCGGCCGGTGTTCACGATGGCGTACGTGGCGCCGACCGGCGCGGCGTCGGCCGGGGTCGCCCCGGTCACGGCGGCGAACACGTCAGCGGTGCGGGTGGAGTTGGGATCGAGGCGGGTGAACGCGGTGGCCGCGCCCGGCTGGTCGCTCGCCACCGAGACCAGGTCGTGGCCGGGCAGGTCGATCGTGTTGACGCGGAACGCGGCGGTGTCGGCGACCTCGTCGACGGCGAACGTCGTCACCCGGCCGCGGACGCTGACGCTCGCCGCCAGGCTCACCCCCGGCAGCTCGGGAAAGGCCAGGCGGTAGCGGGCGCTCGCGGCGTCGCGGCCGGTCCGCCGGACGGTGACGTCGTACGGCTGCCCGTTCAGCACGACGGCGGGCACGCCGGTGCTGCCGCCGAGCGTGGCCCCGGTGGCGCGGTCGGTGTAGCCGAGGACGCGGGGGAAGGCCGGGTCGAGATCGACGGTGAGCCGGTCGGAGGAGATCGTGAGGGGCGCGGCCACGGCGGTGGGCCGGGGTGCGATGCCCTGGATCGTGGGGCCGCCCGACGACTCATGGCCCGGCTCCGGCTCCCGCTCCGGCCCTGCTTCCGGCTCTGCTTCCAGCTCTGGTTCCGGTTCCGGTTCCGGTTCCGGGGAGGCCAGTTCGTACGACGGCGGCGTCGGGGCGGGTGGGGGCACCGGCGTGGACGCGAGCGCGGGGAAGGAGGCGAGGGGGGAGAACACCGTGGATAACGCGAGGGCGGCTGCGAGCGCGGCGGGACGGCGCATACGTGTCCTTCGTCGGAGACTCTCGCCGAAATACTGACATCTCCCGACTCGCGCGTGTCAATACGCGTCACAATCGGCATGGAATGGACACGCCCGGGCTCCACCTCATCGGCGGAGACCCGGGCGTGTCGCCAGCCACAACAGGCCGGGCGGGTCAGGCGCGGGAGCGGACGCCCTGGGACATCTCGCGGGCCAGCTCGCCGATCGAGGCGCGGCCGGCCGCCTCGTCCGGCGCTTCGAGCATGCGGCGGATGAACGCCGATCCCACGATGACGCCGTCGGCGTAGCCGGCGACCTCGGCCGCCTGCTTGCCCGTGCCGACGCCGAGCCCGACGCACACCGGCAGGTCCGTGTGGGCGCGGGTGCGCTTGACCAGGCCCTCGGCCGCGACGTTGACCGACTCCCTGGCTCCGGTGACGCCCATCAGCGACGCGGCGTACACGAATCCGGTGCAGCAGTCGACGACCGCCTGGATGCGCTCCTCGGTGGAGCTGGGCGCCACCAGGAACACCGTGTCGATGCCCGCGGCGGCCGAGGCCTCGCGCCACGGGGCCGCCTCCTCGGGCGTCAGGTCGGGCGTGATGGTGCCGACTCCGCCCGCGCTCGCCAGGTCGCGGGCGAACCGCTCGGCGCCGTAGCGGTCGATCGGGTTCCAGTACGTCATGACGAGCGTCGCCGCGCCGGTGGCGGCGACGCCCTCGACGGTGCGCATGACGTCGGCGATGCGGGTGCCGTTGACCAGCGACCGGTGCACGGCGTCCTGGATGGTCGGCCCGTCCATGAGCGGGTCGGAGTAGGGCAGGCCGATCTCGATGACGTCGCAGCCCGCCTCGACGAGGGCGGCCGCGGCGGCGATGGCGCCGTCCTTGGTCGGGAAGCCCGCGGGAAGGTAGCCGACCAGCGCGGCCCGGTTGTCCGCCTTCGCCTTGGCGAACACCGTCTGAAGAGTAGTCATGATCGTCCGTTCTCGGTGGTCGGAGGCCGCTTCGCCGCCGCCCTTCCCATCATGCCGTCACCGGGCCCCCGCCCGAGCCGGGCGAAGGAGACCTCGCCCCAGCCGGGCGAAGGAGACCCCTCCGCGCCGGGCGAAGGAGGCCTCGCCCGCGCCGCGCGTGGGCTCGCGGCCCCGCGAGGAGTGGGCTGGTGTCAGAGGTTGAAGTACTTCATCGCCGTGCCCATGTCCTTGTCGCCGCGCCCGGACAGGTTGACCAGGATCGCGGCCTCGGGCCCGAGCTCCCGGCCGAGGTCGAGCGCCCCGGCGAGGGCGTGGGACGACTCGATGGCCGGGATGATGCCCTCGGTCCTGGCCAGCAGCGAGAAGGCGGCCATCGCCTGGTCGTCGGTGACGCCGTGGTAGGTGGCGCGGCCGGTGTCCTTCAGCCAGGCGTGCTCGGGACCGACGCCCGGGTAGTCGAGGCCGGCCGAGATCGAGTGGGACTCGATCGTCTGGCCCTCGTCGTCCTGCAGGACGTAGGTGCGCGAGCCGTGCAGCACGCCGACGGAGCCGGCGGTGAGGGTGAGCGCGTGCTCGCCGCTGTCCAGGCCGTGGCCGGCGGCCTCGTAGCCGTGGAGCTGGACGTCGCTGTCGCCGATGAAGGCGTGGAAGATGCCGATCGCGTTGCTGCCGCCGCCGACGGCGGCGCAGATCGCGTCGGGCAGCGCGCCGGTCAGCTCCAGCATCTGGCGGCGTGCCTCGACGCCGATGATCCGCGCGAAGTCGCGCACGATCTCGGGGAACGGGTGCGGCCCGGCCACGGTGCCGAACAGGTAGTGGGTGGTGTCGACGTTGGTCACCCAGTCGCGGAACGCCTCGTTGATCGCGTCCTTCAGCGTGCAGGAGCCGTTGTGGACGGGGACCACGGTGGCGCCGAGGAGCTTCATGCGGGCCACGTTGAGCGCCTGGCGCTCGCAGTCGACCGCGCCCATGTAGATGACGCACTCCAGGCCGAGCAGGGCAGCCGCGGTGGCCGTGGCCACGCCGTGCTGGCCGGCGCCGGTCTCGGCGATGACGCGCTTCTTGCCGAGCCGCTTGGTCAGCAGCGCCTGGCCGAGGACGTTGTTGATCTTGTGGGCGCCGGTGTGGGTGAGGTCCTCGCGCTTGAGGATGATGCGCGCGCCGCCGGCCTGCTCGCCGAAGCGCGGCACCTCGGTCAGCGTGGTGGGGCGGCCCGCGTACGTGCGCAGCAGGTGGTCGAACTCGCGCAGGAACTGCTCGTCGTTCTTGGCCTTGTCGTAGACGGAGGCCACCTCGTCGAGCGCCGGGATCAGCGCCTCCGGCACGTAGCGCCCGCCGAAGACGCCGAACTTGCCGTTCCTGTCGGGATCGTCGCCGTGGACGCCGTTGCCGGCCAGGTCGGCGGCGGTCAGGATGGAGTGCTCGTGTGTCACTGCTGTCCCTCTGCTCCGTGGTCGGGGCGCGTCGCCGGATGGGCGCCGGCGGTCACCAGCGCCTCCACCGCCTTGCGCGGATCCTTGCCGGTGACCAGGCTCTCGCCCACCAGCACGGCGTCGGCGCCGGCGCGGGCGTAGGCGAGCAGGTCATGCGGTCCGCGGACGCCCGACTCCGCGATCTTGATCACATTGTCCGGGATCTTGGGCGCGATCTTGGCGAAGACGTCGCGGTCGACCTCGAGTGTCTTCAGGTTGCGCGCGTTGACGCCGACGACCCGGGCGCCCGCCGCGACGGCGCGGTCGAGCTCCTCCTCGGTGTGGACCTCGACCAGCGGCGTCAGCCCGATGGAGGTGGCCCGCTCGATCAGCGAGACCAGCGCCTCCTGCTCCAGGCACACGACCATGAGCAGCACCAGGTCGGCGCCGTGGGCCCGAGCCTCCCAGAGTTGATAGGAGGTGAGGACGAAGTCCTTGCGCAGGATGGGGATGTCGACCCGGGCGCGGACCGAGGCGAGGTCGTCGAGGCTGCCCCCGAACTTGCGGCGCTCGGTGAGCACGCTGATGACGTGGGCGCCGCCCTCCTCGTAGTCGGCGGCCAGCGCCGCGGGGTCGGCGATCGCGGCGAGCGCGCCCTTGGACGGGCTGGAACGCTTGACCTCGGCGATCACCGAGACCCTGTCGCCGCCCAGCGCCGCGAGCGCGTCCCGGGGGGCGGGAGCCCGCTCGGCCTGCCGCTTGAGCTCGTCGAGCGACACGGCCTGCTGGCGTGCGGCGAGGTCGGCACGCACCCCGTCGAGGATGTCGTCGAGGACGCTCGGTCCTTCCGTCCGCTCACTCACGCGCTTCGGATCCCTCCGGTCGGCAGTAGGGGATGGCAGGAAGTTCGCGTCGCGTCCGCTCCCGGCCTGTCCCTGCGATGGTATCGGCCCCGGCGGCGTCGCTCGGCCACCGGCCCCGGCTAGGGCGCGAGGAATGCCCCGAAGGGCAGGTTCCGTACCAGCCAGTAGAGCAGCACCACGGCGAGGAACGCCCAGAGCCATGCCGGATGGGCCAGCGTCGTCCTGCGCGGCCGGCCCTGCCAGGCGCGCACCAGCCAGCGTCCCCACCAGAACACCAGGAACGGGATCATCGCGAGGGCGAGCGGGTTGAGCCCCGCGGCGGCGACGGGGTCGAGGTGGGCCAGCGCGTGGATGGTGCGCAGCGTGCCGCAGCCGGGACAGTACAGGCCGGTGGCCCACAGGAACGGGCAGGTCGGGTAGTGACCCGGCTCGTTGGGGTCGATCGTGCCCACCACGGCGAAGACCACGCCCGTGGCGGCGGCGACGCCGAGTGGCGCGAGCACCGACCGCAGCCGGTCGTGACCGCGCCACTCGATGTTCGCCATACCCATCAGTACGTGGTGCTCGGGGCGTTCGCCGCGACGATCACGAAGAGGACGACGTATCCGATGATCACGAGGACCCACCAGATGATGCCGGCGATCAGCGAGCGCTTCCACCAGGTCTTGGCCTCCTCCGACGCCTGCACCGCGCCCTGGTAGTCGCCGACCTGCCACTTGGAGTTGACCTGCGACGACTTCACGATCGACACGATGCCGAGGGGGAGGCAGCAGAACAGCGTGGTCAGGATGGCGGCGACCAGGTGGTTGTCCGGCGGGGTCTGCGGGGCGCCGTAGCCGCCGGGCTGGCCGTAGCCGCCGCCGGGGGGCTGCTGGCCGTAGCCACCGCCGTAACCGCCGCCACTCGGGGGCTGCTGACCGTAACCGCCGCCGCTCGGAGGCTGCTGACCGTAACCACCGCCACCACTCGGAGGCTGCTGACCGTAACCGCCGCCGCCACTCGGAGGCTGCTGGCCGTAACCGCCGCCCGGAGGCTGGGCGCCGTAGCCGCCGTCGCCCTGGTTCCCGTAGCTCATGCTGTGACTCCTCATGTGTCCATCTCAGGCCAGTTGCGCGCGGCAGCCTAGCGGCAAACCATCTGGGACGTGGGTATACGTCCACTTTGCGGACAATTTGTGATCAGACCGGAAGTATCTGTGACCGGTCCACCGGCCTCACCGGAGGTGAGGGAAAAATCAGGACGAACCTGCCGCGCCGGCCGTGGCCAAGCCCATGAGCGCCAGCCACATGCTGCCGAACAGCAGCCACAGGACCACCCAGAGCACGATCGTGATGTACGACGTGACCAGGCCGCCCATGGCCATGCCGTGCCCCTCCTCACCCGTCCGCTTGATGCGGCTGAGCGCCATGTGGCCGACGATCGCGCCGGGGATGCTGGTCAGACCGCAGAACACCAGGCCCACGATGCCGAGGACGAGCGAGGTGACCGCCAGGCCGTTGGTGGTGCGGGGCTGGGGCGCGCCGTACGCCCCGTAGGGGGCCTGCCCGTACGGCTGCTGGCCGTAGCCCTGCTGGCCGTACACCTGCTGGTCGTACCCCGGCTGGCTGTAACCCTGCTGCCCGTAGCCCTGCTGGCCGTACCCCGGCTGTCCGTACTGGGGCCCGGAGCCCTGCTGGCCGTAACCCGGCTGGCTGTAGCCCTGCTGGCCATAGCCCTGCTGGCCGTGGCCGCCGGACGGCTGCCCGCCGTAGCCACCGCTCGCGGGCTGGCCGCCGTACCCCCCGCCGTAGCCGCCGCCGGACTGCTGGCCGTAGCCCTGGCCGCCGCTCGGCGGCTGGCCGTAGCCCCCGCTGGGCGGCTGCTGCCCGGGGCCGCCCGTGCTCGGGGGCTGCTGACCGTACCCTCCACCAGGCGGCTGGGAACCGTATCCTCCGCTGCCGCTCTGGTCCCCGTACCCCATGTCCGTCCTCCGTCGTCGTGGCCCGTTTCAGGGGCAGCCTATTGACAAAGGGAACGGCGGTCCGCCGGGCGGGGACACCGAAGGCGAGTTGTAACCTCGGCGCGACAGCCGCGACTACGGCAGACGCCTCAAAGAGGTCGTTCCGGGACGAAACCGGCGTCGCCTGGCAGGTGCTGGAGCCTCAGGTGGGGTCGTCGCCCCGGTCGAGGGCGTCCCACAGGGCGCGGTCGTCGGACACCCGGGGGCGCCCGGCCGCCGGGGTCCGCTCGTAGCGGTCGGACATGCCCGCCCAGCGGGGGCCGCGCACGGCGGCGAGCACCCCGCCCGCGACCATCAGCGCCGACCCGATCCCGGACAGCGCCGGCCAGGCCGCCACGACGTCCCACGTGAAAGAGCCGAGGCCGCGCAGCGCGTCGTGCTCGCGCAGCCACGCCTGCGGGGCGTCGCCCGCCACCGCCAGCCACGTGGCGAGCCCGGCGCCCAGCCCGCACAGCGTCAGCAGCGCTCCCACCACGCGGCGCGTGAGCCCCTTCGAGGCCAGCGCCGCCACCACGCCCGCGAGCCCGGCCAGCGCCAGGGGCGTCAGGACCGGGGCCAGGTCGCCGCCGGAGGGCGCCAGGGGATCGGCTCCCGCTCCGCCCGGGACGCCGGTGGTGTGCCCGGCCCGCACCGTGACCCAGGCGCGGGTGGCCGCGAACAGCACCAGCGCGCAACCGGCGGCCGTCAGGGCCACCCACCGCCACAGCTCACGGCCCCGCCCCCCCGCCTTCGGGGCGGCGGAGGCCGGCGGGGCCTCTGCCGCGTCCTGAGAATCGGAGGCGCGGGTGGCCTCCGGAGGCTCGGAGGCCCGTGCGGCGCTCGCGGTCGTGGGGTCCCCGGCGGCCGCCGGGGTCGCGGAGGTGCGGGCGGCTTCCGAGGCGGCCCGGTCGTCGGCCCGGTGGCCGGGGTCGTGCGGACCGGTCATGGCGTGGCCGACACCTCCAGCGGGTCAGCGTCGAAGCAGGTGCGGTCGCCCGTGTGGCAGGCGGCGCCCACCTGGTCGACCTGGACCAGCAGCGTGTCGCCGTCGCAGTCGAGCGACACCGCCTTGACGTGCTGCGCGTGACCGGAGGTGGCGCCCTTCACCCAGTACTCCGCGCGGCTGCGCGACCAGTAGGTGGCCCTGCCGGTGGTGAGGGTGCGGTGCAGCGCCTCGTCGTCCATCCAGGCGAGCATGAGGACCTCGCCCGTGTCGTACTGCTGGACGATCGCGGGCACCAGCCCGTCGCCGTTGCGCTTGAGCCGCTCGGCGACCTTCGGGTCGAGGGACATGCCGCCATTCAACCAGCCGTCATGACCGCTCGCCGCACCGGCGGGAGGCGTGACCTCCCGGCGGCGGCCCGGCGGTCAGGAGCGGGCGGCGGAGACCCAGGAGGCGTGCAGGGCCGCGTAGACGCCGTCCTCCTGCCGGACGAGCTCGGCGTGCGGCCCGCGCTGCACCAGCCGGCCGCCGTCGAACACCAGCACCTCGTCGGCGTTCTCCGCCGTGGACAACCGGTGGGCGATGGAGACGGCCGTACGGCCACGGGTGACCCCTTCCAGTGCCCGGGCCAGGCGCACCTCGGTGGCCGGGTCGACGGCGGAGGTGGCCTCGTCGAGCAGCAGCAGGTCGGGGTCGGCGAGGTAGGCGCGGGCCAGGGCGACGAGCTGCCGCTCACCGGCCGACAGAGACTCGCCGCGCTGCCCCACGGGCGTGCCGAGCCCGGCCGGCAGGCCGTCCACCCAGTCTGCCAGGCCCAGCTCGGTCATGGCCAGCTCGATCTCCTCGCGGGTGGCGCCCGGCCGGCCGTACCGGACGTTGTCCTCCAGCGTGCCGTCGAACAGGAACCCGTCCTGCGGCACCATCACGATGCGCTCGCGCAGCGAGGAGAAGCGCACCTCCCGCAGGTCGTGGCCGTCGACGGTGACGCGCCCGGAGACGGGGTCCATGAGCCGGGTGAGCAGCTTGGCGAACGTCGTCTTGCCCGACCCGGTCTCCCCCACGACGGCGACGCGGGAGCGCGGCGGGATCTGCGCCGTCACGTCGCGCAGCACGGGCGGCCCGCCGGGGTAGGCGAAGCCGACGCTCTCGAAGGCGACGGAGATGGGGCCGCGCGGCAGCTCCACGCCGCCGGGGCCGGGGTCGGCGACGTCGGGCGGCGTGTCCAGCACCCCGAGGACGCGCCGCCAGCCGGCGACCGCGTTCTGGGCCTCGTTGAGCACCTCGGTGGCGGTCTGCATCGGGGAGACGAACAGCGTCACGAGGAACAGGAACGCCACCAGCCGCCCGGCCGTGATGTCGCCGGACAGCCCGAGCCGGACGCCGAGCAGCACGATCCCGGAGATGGCAAGCGCGGCCACGATCTCGGTCAGCGGGAAGACGAAGCCGACGATGGTCTGCGCCCTGGTCTGGGCCGCCTTGTTGGCGTCCACCGCCGTGTCGACCCGCTCGGCGGTGCGCCCCTCCGCCGCGTACGCGCGGATGACGGCGGCGCCGACGACGGACTCGCTGACGGCGGCGAGCATGTCGCCGGTGCGCTCGCGGACCGTCGTGTACGCGCCCGACAGCCACCGCTGGAAGCGCGGCAGGGCGACCATCAGCGGCAGGAAGCACGCCCACACGACGAGCGTGAGCTGCCAGGAGTAGACCAGCATGAGGACGCTGGCCACGAGGACCTGGCCGAGCGACACGATGATCATCAGCCCGCCCCACTGCATGAACGTGCTGATCTGGTCCACGTCGTTGGTGACGCGGGAGACCAGCGCGCCGCGCCGCTCGGTGTTCTGGGTGAGCACCGACAGGTCGTGGACGTGGCGGAAGCCGCGCACGCGCAGGGTGGCCAGGGACGACTCGGTCGCCTTGTAGAGGCGGACGTTCATGACGTAGCCGGCCAGCGCGGTCAGCACGACGGCCGCCGCGCACAGCAGCACGGCGCGCGTCACGTACGAGACGTCGGGCGAGGAGTTCTTCAGGCCGGTGTCGATCGTCTGCTGCACCGCGACCGGCACGATGACCTTGCCGGCCGTGGCCACGACCGCCAGGGCGAGCGTCCCGGCGAGCCCCTTGCGGAACTCGGGCGTGAGGGACAGCCCATGACGGATGGTGGCCAGCGCCGACCGCTCGGCGCCGGCGCCGATGCCCCGGGCGTCGCTCACGCGATGATCCCCTCTTCCTCGGCGGCCGCGACGGCGGCCTGCTCGGCTTCCTCCCGCACGGCCGCGCTCCGGGCGGCGGCGGCTTCCTCCTCCTCGGCCGAGAGGGCGGCGCGCTCGGCGTCCTCGCGCTCGTAGGCGGTGACCAGGTTGCGGTAGCCCTCGCAGCGCCCGATCAGCTCCTCGTGCGTCCCGTGGTCCACGACGCGGCCCCGGTCGAGGTAGACGACCTCGTCGGCCAGCGCGATCGTGGCCATCCGATAGGCGACGACCACGACGCTGGAGGAGGAGGCGGCGTCGCGCAGGCCGTACAGGATGCGGGCCTCGACCTGCGGGTCCACGCTGGAGGTGGCGTCGTCGAGGATGAGCAGGCGCGGCCGCCGGGCGACCGCGCGGGCCAGCGCGAGCCGCTGCCGCTGCCCGCCCGACAGGGTGGCGCCCCGCTCCCCCACGCGGGTGTCCAGACCGGCCTCCAGCCGCGCCACGAACCCGTCGGCCTGCGCCAGGCGCAGCGCGGCCCACACGTCCTCGTCAGGGATGGGCAGGCCGAGCGTGATGTTGCCGCGCACGGTGTCGTCGAACAGGAACGTCTGCTGCGGCACCAGCGCCACCGACTCGGCGACCGCGCCGTACGGCAGCTCGCGCAGGTCCACGCCGTCGAGCAGCACCCGCCCGCGCGCCGGATCGACGAGCCGGACGAGGAGCTGCACCAGCGTCGACTTGCCGGAGCCGGTCGGGCCGACCAGCGCGACGGTGCGTCCCGGCGCCACCTCGAAGGCGACGTCGCGCAGCACCTCGCCGGCGCCGTAGGAGTAGGACAGGCCGGACGCCTCCAGCCGGGCGGGGCCGGAGGCCGCGGGCGGCGCGGTGGCGCCGTACTCCATGGAGCCGCGCGCCTCCAGCACGGCCCGCACCCGCTCCCAGCCGACCACGCTGCGCGGCAGCTCGGCGAGCACCCAGCCGAGCGCCCTGATGGGGAAGGCGAGCAGCGTGAACAGGTAGGCGACCTGCACGAGGTCGCCCGCGCCGATGGAGCCGGACGCCAGCCGCGCGGCGCCGACGGCCAGCACCGCGAGCACGCCCAGCGTGGGCAGCGCCTCCAGCATCGGGTCGAACAGGCCACGGACCCGGCCGACGGCGATGTTGGCGTCGCGCAGCTCCTCGGCGCGGCGGCGGAAGCGCTCGGTCTCCAGCGCCTCCCTGCCGAGGGTCTTGACGACGAGGGCGCCGTCGAAGCTCTCGTGCGCGATCTCGCTGACCTCGGCGCGCAACTGCTGGGCGCGGGTCGCGAGCGGGCTGAGCCGGCGCTGGTAGACGAGGTTGAGCACGGCGATGGCCGGGAAGATCAGGAAGCCCACGGCGGCGAGCGCCGGGTCGGTGAGGACCATCGCGACGGCCGCGGTGACCAGCATGACGACGACGCCCACGGCCATGGGCAGCGGCGCGAGCGGCGCCCAGGCGGCCTCGGCGTCGGAGCTGGCGTTGGACAGCAGCTGGCCGGTCGGATGGCGGTGGTGCCAGGCGAGCGGCAGCCGCAGGTACTGCTTGGTCACCTCGCGGCGGGAGCGGGCCTGCATGCGGTACTGCATGAGCCCGGCCAGGATGCGCCGGCCCGCGAC
This sequence comes from Nonomuraea sp. NPDC050733, assembly GCF_040654215.1. Lineage (NCBI taxonomy): Bacteria > Bacillati > Actinomycetota > Actinomycetes > Streptosporangiales > Streptosporangiaceae > Nonomuraea > Nonomuraea sp. NPDC050733. Next base: position 32,713 of record NZ_JBFAHO010000028.1, read on the forward strand.
GCCGATCGCCTTGAGCAGCGCCGCGCCCATGATGAGCAGCACGCCCGTCCACAGGACGCCCGCGGTGACGGAGCCGGTGGAGAAGGCGGGCAGCACGACGTTCTCGGTGGCCCAGCCGAAGGCCCAGGCGGAGCCGACCGTCATGCCCCCGTACACCGCGCTGGACAGGACGGCGGCGGTGAAGACCGTTCTCTCCGCGCTGATGGCCACGCCGAGGACCCGCAGTCCCTGACGCATGACGGCCGAGGTCACCTTGCTCGCCACTCGCTGGGTTTCCTTCCGTCGCGGCTGCTTTGTCCTTAAGACCCAATCACGCCCGATCATCCCGTTATTCCCGCGGGTAAGGTTGAGAGCGTGACTCACGCTCGCGGCGAACGCGCGGCCCTGTGCGACCTGCTGGACCGGCTCGGCCCGGACGCCCCGACCCTGTGCGGCGGCTGGACGACCTATGACCTGGCCGCCCATCTGGTGCTGCGGGAGCGCCGGCTCGACGCGGCGGCGGGCATCGCGCTCAAGCCGCTGGCGGGCCACACCGCAGCCGTCCAGTCGGCCCTGAAGGCCCGCCACCCGTACCCGGAGCTGGTCGGCCTGGTGCGCAGGCCGGGCGGCGTCTACGGGCTCGTGCCGTTCCTGGACGACGCGGTCAACACGCTGGAGATGTTCGTCCACCACGAGGACGTGCGCCGCGCCCAGCCCGCCTGGGAGCCGCGCCAGATGCCCGAGGACCTCGAACGTCTCATGTGGAAGCGGGTCTCGGCCGGCGGGAAGCTGATGCTGCGCCGCTCGCCGGTGGGCGTGGTGCTGCACCGCAGGGGCGGCGGCGTGGCGCTCGGCGGCCCGAGGATCGGCCCCAAGGTGGAGGTCACCGGGCCGGCGGCGGAGCTGCTGCTGTTCTGCTTCGGCCGGCAGGAGCACACGCGGGTGGAGATGACGGGCGACCCCGAGGCGATCTCCCGACTCAGGAGCGCCCGCCTCGGCATCTGAGGCCGCTGTCTCAATCCTCCCCGTAGACGCGCAGCGCGACGTGCGCCTGGGCGAGCCGGCGCAGCCCGGTGAGCAGGGTGTCGCCCACGAGCGTGCCTAGCACCACCACCTCCAGCGCCCGCTCCCGGTCGCCCAGGTCGCCGACGACGGTCATGTCGGCCTCGGCGATCCGCTCGGCGGCGGCGGCGTACTCGGGCAGCACGCCGAGCATGTCCTCGTGGCCGAGATCCTCCAGGCTGGCGATCACTCCCACCACCGTGGCGTACGCGGGGTGCTCGCGCATGTCCTTCCACCCGTGGCGGGCGCAGATGTCGTCGAGGACCCGGCGGGCCTCCTCCAGGTGCGGCCCCGGCTGGGGCTCCTGCCGGGCGGTGACCGTGAGCTGGCCCAGCCCCAGCAGGTCGTTGCCGCTGGTGTCCGGGTCGTCCAGGTGCCGGACCAGCTCGCGGATCGCGGCGATGCTCAGGCCGCCGTACTCGGCCAGCGTGCGGACGAGCTTGAGCCGCCGGACGTGCGCGGTGCCGTACTCGGCCTGGTTGCGGCCCACCGGCCGTCCAGGAGGCAGCAGCCCCTCCCGCAGGTAGTACTTGATCGTCGGGACGGGCACTCCGGTGTCCGCGCTCAGCTCCGCCATGCGCACGTGCGACTCCCCTCTTGTGGACAGTGGAGAGTTTAGCTATAGATAGTGGTTAGTGACACTATCCGCTATCTATATCAAGGAGGCGCCGTGTTACGCCGGCATCGCCCGCTGATGGTCTCGGCAGGGCTCATGTCCGTCCTGGCCGTGGCGACCGCGGTCGCGCTCGTCCTGGACGACCGCACGCTCGACGGCATGCCCGTCTGGGCCAAGCCGCTGAAGTTCGCCATGTCCGTCGCCGTCTACTCCTTCACCTGGGCCTGGCTGCTCTCCCTCCAGCGCCGCGACCGCCGCTGGGGGCGCCTGGCCGGCACCGTCCTCGCGGTGGCCGGCGTCGCCGAGGTCGCGGCCATCACCTTCCAGGCGGCCCGCGCGCACCGCAGCCACTTCAACGCCGCCACCCCCTTCGATTCCGCGCTGTTCGGCGTCATGGGCGTCATGATCATCGGCCTCATGGTGGCCAACATCGTCGCCGCCGTCGCCGTGCTCCTCGACCGCCAGGCCGACGGGCCCTCCACCTGGGCCGTGCGCCTCGGACTGGTGATCTCCACGCTGGGCCTCGCGAGCGGCGGCCTCATGCTCGGCCCCCGTCCCGGCCAGAGCCTCGCCGGCGGCGTCATCGGCGCCCACACCGTCAGCGCGCCCGACGGCGGGCCCGGCCTGCCCCTCCTCGGCTGGAGCACCGTCGCCGGCGACCTGCGCGTGCCGCACTTCGTCGGCATGCACGCCCTCCAGCTCCTCCCGCTGCTCCCCCTCGCCCTCGCGGCCCTGTCCCGCCGCTTCCCCGTCCTCGCCCCCGAGCGCGTACGGCAGGGCCTGACGCTCACGGCGGGCGGCCTGTACGCCGGCGTGTTCGCGCTCGTCCTGTGGCAAGCCCTGCGCGGCCAGTCGCTGGTGCGGCCCGACGGGCCGACCCTGGCCGCGGCGGGCGTCCTGGTCGTGCTGGGACTCACCGGGGCGGTGGCCTCGACCCGTGCCCCCAGCCGGTCCACGCCGAGAACCGCCGCCGCCGCCGCGGAGGCCGCCCGATGAGCACCGCGGCCCTGTTCGACCTCAGCTTCTACGCCGCCGCGCCGTTCTGGGCGCTGATGATCCTCGCCCCTGCCTGGTCGCTCACCCGGAAGGTGGCCGCCTCCCCGCTCATCGTGCTGCCCGCCCTGGCGGTCAATCTGGTCCTGGTGCTACCCGTGCTCGGCGCCGTCTGGCCGGTCGTGACCAGGCCGTCCCTGGCGGGCCTCACGGCCCTCGTCGCCACCCCCGAGGCCCTGGCCGCGCTGTGGGCCCAGATCATCGCCTGGGACCTGTTCCTCGGCCGCTGGATCTACCTGGACAGCCGGGAGCGGGGCGTGCACCCGCTGCTCATGGCCCCGGTCATGATCCTGACCATCCTGCTGTCGCCGATCGGGCTGCCGGCCTACCTCCTGCTGCGGCTGCCGTTCAGAGGCAACAGGTCTGAGACCCCCTCGACAGGGCCCGTGATCCGTACGATGGCGTGAGAAGGAAGCCCCCCGGTTAGGATCAAGAACATCTTCATAGAAGATGCCAGTGATCGCCCAGATCCGGGTATATACGGCTGGGAATGGACTGCAGGAGGCCCCCATGCAGGTCAAGAAGGTAGCCACTTACGTGCTCGTAGCGTTCGTGATCTTCTACCTGTTCACCCGGCCGGCCCAGGCCGCGTCCGCGGTCAACGGCGTGTTCGACGGAATTGTCCATGGTGCCAACCAGTTGGCCGTCTTCTTTACCAATGTTCTAGCGTGAGTGGGACACCTGTCTGCGTTGGACGCTTCCCCGTACCGGCGGAACGTGTTACGCAGGCAGGATGAGAGATCGCCCGACCGCCACCAAGATCATCCAGTCTGATCCCCACGTGCGGCGCGTCCTGGAGCGGGCCGAGCTCGAAGGTGTCGAGCTCGTCCGCTTCCTGTACGCCGACCACGGCGGGGTGATCCGCGGCAAGGCGGCGTCCCGGTCGCGGCTGGCCGAGCGCCTCACCACGGGCATCGGGCACACGGTGGCCATGATGGCGATGAACATGCTCGACCAGTTGCAGGACGTCGAGCACATGGGTCCGGTGGGCGAGGTGCGCATCGTCCCCGACCCCGCGACGTACGTCCCGCTCCCGTACGCACCGGGCGCCGCCGCGATGCTCTCCGATCTGCGGCGGCGGGACGGCTCCCCATGGGACGCCTGCCCGCGCACGTTCCTCAAGAACGCGATCGACGCCCTGGCCGCCGAGGGCTACACGCTGATGGCCGCGTTCGAGCCGGAGTTCACACTCGGGCGGCGCCTGCCCGACCCCACCGGCGGCCCCGACCGGATCGTGCCGATCGACGACACCCTCTGCTACGCCGGCACCGGGTTCGACACGGCCCACGACTACACGATCAAGCTCATCCGCGCCCTGGAGACGCAGGGCCTCCGGGTCGAGCACTACCACCCCGAGCTCGCCCCGGGCCAGCAGGAGCTGTCGATCAGGCACGCCCCCGCGCTGCGCGCCGCCGACAACCACGTCCTCTACCGCGAGACCGTGCGCGGCGTGGCGCTGCGCATGTCGATGTGGGCCACACTGGCCCCCAAGCCCCTCGCCGAGCAGGCGGGCAACGGCGCCCACCTGCACCTGTCCCTGTGGCGGGGGGCCACCAACGTGTTCGCCGGCGACGGCGGGGAGCTGGAGTCCTTCGTCGGCGGGCTGCTCGCCCACCTGCCCGCCCTGACCGCCCTCACCTGCGGCACCGTCAACGGCTTCCGCCGCCTGGCCCCGCGCTCCTGGGCCGGCGCGTACGCCGTCCACGGCCCCGACAACCGGGAGGCGGCCGTACGGATCTGCTCGCCCCTGGGCGAGACCGGCGAGCCCAACCTGGAGCTCAAGCCGTCCGACTCCTCGGCCAACCCCTACCTGTCGCTCGGGGCCGTCATCCACGCCGGCCTCGACGGGCTGCGCCGCAAGCTCGACCCGGGCGAGTCGGTCGACGTGGACCCCGACACCCGGCCGGGACGCTACCCGCGGCTGCCCGCATCGCTGGACGAGGCGCTGAACGCGCTGGAGGCTGACGAGGTCCTCATGGAGGCGCTCGGCCCGCTGCGGCGCAGCGCCTACCTGGCGGTCAAACGCTCCGAGGCGCGCGCGTTCGCGGCCATGGACGAGGCCTACGAGCTGTTCCAGCACATGAAGGTCTTCTGAGGCGCCCCGGCCCGCCGTCGCGCCTCTGAAGGGTCGCGACGCCTCCGTCCCTTCCGAGGCGTCCCTTCCGAGGCGTCCTTTCTGACGCGTCGTGGCCTCCCGCCGCACGCCGACGCCCGGCCGGAGCCCCGGGGACTCTGCCCGGAACGCCCGGCCGGACGGTCCGCGGCTAGCGCACCGGGTGGCCCGCCGCGCGGAGCGTCTCCTTCACATCCGCGATCTTGAGAGTGCCGAAGTGGAAGACCGACGCCGCCAGCACCGCGTCCGCGCCCGCCTCCACCGCCGGCGGGAAGTCCTCCAGCCGGCCCGCGCCGCCACTGGCGATCACCGGCACGCGCACCACGGCCCGCACCGCCCGCAGCATCTCCAGGTCGTAGCCCTCGCGGGTGCCGTCACCGTCCATCGAGTTGAGCAGGATCTCGCCCACGCCCAGCTCCTCGCCGCGCGCGGCCCACTCCACCGCGTCGATGCCCGTGCCGCGCCGCCCGCCGTGCGTGGTCACCTCGAACCCGCTCGGCGTGCCCGGCGCGCGGCGCGCGTCGACCGACAGCACCACGCACTGCGCGCCGAAGCGCCGCGACGCCTCGGTCAGCAGCTCCGGCCGGGCGATGGCCGCGGTGTTGAGCGACACCTTGTCGGCCCCGGCCCGCAGCAGCCGGTCGACGTCCTCGACCGCGCGGATGCCGCCGCCCACGGTCAGCGGGATGAACACCTGCTCGGCCGTCCTGCGGACGACGTCCAGCATCGTGTCCCGCTCGCCGGAGGAGGCGGTGATGTCGAGGAAGGTCAGCTCGTCGGCGCCCTCGGCGTCGTAGCGCCTGGCCAGCTCGACGGGGTCGCCCGCGTCACGCAGGTTGGCGAAGTTGACGCCCTTGACCACCCGGCCCGCGTCGACGTCCAGGCAGGGGATCACCCTGACGGCCACGGTCATGCGCGCACCGCCTCGATCTCGACCTCGACGAGCATCCGCGGGTCCACCAGCCCGGCGACCCGCACACCCGTGCAGGCGGGGCGGACCTCGCCGAACACCTCCCCGATCGCCTGGCCGACCAGGTCGAAGTGACGCTGGTCCACCACGTAGTAGCGCACCATCACCACGTCATCCCTGGTCAGCCCGGCCAGCTCCACCGCGTCCACCGCGATGCCGATGGCCGTCAGGCTCTGCCGGTAGGCGTCGCCCACGTACCGGACCTCGCCGTCGATCGTGGCGGTGCAGCCCGACACGATGACCCGGTCCCCGACGACCACCGCCCGGGAATAGCCGTAACGCTCCTCCCACACGCCGCCCGAAAACACCCGCGAACCGGTGCTCTCCATGCTCATGCTGCTCACCACGGCCCCTCCTACCCTCTAACCGCGAACCGCGGCCAAGGCGTTCTCCAGTGTGAACGCCTGGGCGTACAGCGCCCTGCCTACGATGGCACCTTCCACGCCGTCAGGCACGAGGCCCGACAGCGCGACCAGGTCCTCCAGGGAGGAGACGCCTCCGCTGGCGACGACCGGCCTGTCGGTGCGGGCGCACACCTGGCGCAGCAGGTCGAGGTTGGGTCCGCGCAGCGTGCCGTCCTTGGTGACGTCGGTGACGACGTAGCGGGGGCAGCCGTCGGCCTCCAGCCGGTCCAGCACCTCCCACAGGTCGCCGCCCTCCTCGGTCCAGCCGCGCGCCGCGAGCGTGGTGCCGCGCACGTCCAGGCCGACCGCGATCCGGTCGCCGTGCTCACCGATGATCTTGCGGCACCATTCGGGGTTCTCCAGGGCGGCCGTGCCGATGTTCACGCGGCGGCACCCGGTGGCCAGGGCGGCGGCCAGCGACTCGTCGTCGCGGATGCCGCCGGACAGCTCCACGTTCACGTCCAGCCGGCCGATCAGGTCGGTGATCAGCTCCCGGTTGGAGCCGCGGCCGAACGCGGCGTCGAGGTCGACCAGGTGGATCCACTCCGCCCCGGCCTCCTGCCAGGCCAGCGCGGCGGCCAGCGGCTCGCCGTAGCCGGTCTCGGTCCCGGCCTCACCCTGGACCAGGCGTACGGCCTGGCCGTCCGCGACGTCCACGGCGGGAAGGAGTACGAGCGACATCAGATCCTCCGGTCGAAGGCAAGGGTCATGACAACAGGGACGAGCAACAGGGACAGGACGAGGGCGCCGAAGCTGACGGCCGGTGACCCCCACACGACCCATACCACCACTTGGACGAGCGCGAACGCGATCGCCACGACAGTGTTCTGGACGCGGCGGCGGCGGGCGAGCAGGCCGCCCTGACGGGCGATCCGCACCGGGCGGGGTGTGAGGCGGGCCACGAGGGCGCGGCGGCGGGAGGCTCGGGACTGGCGCTCCTCGTTGCGCCGCGCGGCGCGCTCCCGCTGGGCCTCGCGCTCGGCGCGGCGCCGCGCCCGCTCCTTACTCACGACTCACGCCACAACACTCACGAATGCCACAACGGTCACGAATGCCACAGCGGTCATGAATGACGGCACTCACGACCGGGGCCTCTCACCCGGGACGGTGCGCGGCCGTCGCTCACAGGACGCCGAGCCAGTTGGTCAGCAACGCGGCGCCCGCGTCTCCGGACTTCTCCGGGTGGAACTGGGTGGCCATGAGCGGACCGTTCTCGGCGGCGGCCACGAACGGCACTCCGTGCTCGGCCCACGTCACCAGCGGCTCGGCGAACCCGTCGCCGGGCCGCAGCTCCCACTCGCGCACGCCGTAGGAGTGGACGAAGTAGAACCGCGTGTCGGCGTCCAGGCCGCGGAACAGCACGCTGCCCTCGGGGGCCTTGACCGTGTTCCACCCCATGTGCGGCAGCACCGGGGCCTCCAGCGGCTCGACCGTGCCCGGCCACTCGCCGCAGCCCTCGGTCTCGACGCCGTGCTCGACCCCCTTGGCGAACAGGATCTGCATGCCCACGCAGATGCCCAGCACCGGCCGCCCGCCGGCCAGGCGACGGCCGACGGCGCGCTCGCCGCGCACCCCCCGCAGCCCCGCCATGCACGCCGCGAACGCCCCGACCCCGGGCACGACGAGGCCGTCGGCCTCCATGGCCGCGTCCAGGTCGGACGTCACGGTCACGTCCGCGCCGACCCGGGCCAGCGCCCGCTCGGCCGAGCGCAGGTTGCCCGACCCGTAGTCGAGCACCACCACGCGCTTCACCACCACATCACCCCCGCCGTGATCGCCAGCGCCGCACCGACCGCGCAGACGGCCGCGCCCACCTTGAGCCCCTGCTTGAACAGCGAGAACACACCGCCGGCCAGGAACAGCCCGATGAACACCATCACGACGGCCAGCATGTTCTCACTCACAGGACGCCCTTGGTGCTCGGCACCCCTGTCGCGCGCGGGTCCAGCTCGGACGCCTCGCGCAGCGCCCTGGCCAGGGCCTTGAACTGGGCCTCCACGATGTGATGGGCGTTGCGCCCGTACGGGACGTGGACGTGCAGGCAGATCGCCGCCTGCGCGACCAGGGACTCCAGGATGTGGCGGGTCATCGTCGTGTCGTACTCGGGGCCGATCATCGGCGCCATGCCCTCGGGCTCGGAGTGCACGAGGTACGGCCGGCCGGACAGGTCGACCGTCACCTGGGCGAGCGACTCGTCCAGCGGGCACGACGCACTACCGAACCGCCTGATGCCCGACTTGTCGCCCAGCGCCTCGCGGAACGCCGCGCCCAGCGCCAGCGCCGTGTCCTCGATGGTGTGGTGCGCGTCGATGTGCAGGTCACCCTCGGTCTTGACCGTCAGGTCGAACAGCCCGTGCTTGCCGAGCTGCGCCAGCATGTGGTCGAAGAACCCCACCCCGGTCGCCACGTCCACCCGCCCGGTGCCGTCGAGACCCACCTCGACCAGGACCGACGTCTCCTTCGTCACACGCTCCACGCGGCCGACCCGACTCACAGAACCCCCTCCAGAGCGGCACGGAACGCCGCCATCTCCTCGCCGGTGCCGATCGACACGCGAAGCCACTCGGGCGGCCCCACCTCACGGATGAGCACGCCCCTCGCCAGCAGGCCCTCCCAGACCGCACGGCGCTCGGGAAATCTCCCGAACAACACGAAGTTGGCGTCGGAGTCGGCCACCGTCAAGCCCTTGCCGCGCAGCCACTCCACCGTGGCGTCACGCTCGCGGCGCAGCGCGTCGACCGTGCCCAGCAGCTCCGCGCGATGCCGCAGCGCCACCCGCGCCGCCGCCTGCGTCAGCGTCGACAGGTGGTACGGCAGCCGCACCAGCAGCAGCGCCTCCACCACCGCCGGGTGGGCCGCCAGATAACCGAGCCGGGTGCCCGCCATCGCGAACGCCTTCGACATGGTCCGGGTCACGATCAGCCGCGGGTGCGCCGGCAGCAGGCTCAGCGCCGACGGCGTGCCCTCCCGCGCGAACTCCGCGTACGCCTCGTCCACCACCACCATGCCCGGAGCCGCCTCCAGCACCCTGGCGATCGTCTCCAGCGGCAGGGCGGTGCCGGTCGGGTTGTTCGGCGAGGTCAGGAACACGATGTCCGGCCGGTGCTCCTCCACCGCGGCCGCCGCCTTGGCCGGGTCGAGCGAGAAGTCGTCCTCCCGCGCGCCCCCGATCCACTCCGTGCTCGTGCCCGTCGTGATGATCGGGTGCATCGAGTACGACGGCTCGAACCCCAGCGCCGTCCGGCCGTAACCGCCGAACGCCTGCAGGATCTGCTGGAGCACCTCGTTGGAGCCGTTGGCCGCCCACACCCGGCTCGCGTCGAGCCCGTGCCCCAGATAGCCCGCCAGGTCGGCGCGCAGCTCCAGCGCGTCACGGTCGGGGTAGCGGTTGAGCGCGCCCGCACCGCCGCGCACCTCCCCCGCCAGATCCTCGACCAGCTCCGGGGAGGGGGGATAGGGATTCTCGTTGGTGTTGAGCCGCACCGGCACGTCGATCTGGGGCGCGCCGTACGGCGTCCTGCCCCGCAGGTCGTCCCTGATCGGCAGGTCGTTCAAGGTCATGTCGTTCGGGGTCATGTCGTTCGAGGTCATGGCGTTCGGGGTCGGGTCGTCCGGCGTCATGAGGGGATCCGCCAATCGAAGCGCGCCCGCACGGCCGCGCCGTGCGCCGGCAGGTCCTCGGCGTCGGCCAGCACCGACACGTGCGCGGCCGCGCCGGCCAGCGCCTCGCGGGTGTAGTCGACCACGTGGATGCCGCGCAGGAACGTCTGCACCGACAGCCCGCTGGAGTGACAGGCGCAGCCGCCGGTCGGCAGCACGTGGTTGGACCCCGCCAGGTAGTCGCCCAGCGACACCGGCGCGTACGTGCCCACGAAGATCGCGCCGGCGTTGCGGATGCGGGCCGCGACCGCCGCCGCGTCGGCCGTGTGGATCTCCAGGTGCTCGGCCGCGTAGGCGTTGACCACCTCCACGCCCTCGTCGAGGCCGTCCACCAGCACGATCCCGGACTGCCGGCCGCGCAGCGCCTCGGCGATCCGCTCGGAGTGCTTGGTCGCCTCCACCTGGCCCGGCAGCTCCCTCTCGACCGCCTCGGCCAGCTCCACGCTGTCGGTCACCAGCACCGCGGCCGCGATCACGTCGTGCTCGGCCTGGCTGATCAGGTCGGCCGCCACGTGCACCGGATCGGCCGTCTCGTCGGCCAGGATCGCGATCTCCGTCGGCCCGGCCTCGGAGTCGATGCCGATGCGGCCCTTGAGCAGCCGCTTGGCCGCCGCCACCCAGATGTTGCCCGGCCCGGTCACCAGGGTGGCCGCCGGGCACTCCTCCGTGCCGTAGGCGAACATGGCCACCGCCTGGGCGCCGCCCACCGCGTACACCTCGTCCACGCCCAGCAGCTCGCACGCCGCCAGGATCGTCGGGTGCGGCAGCCCGCCGAAGTCCTTCTGCGCCGGGCTCGTCACCGCCAGCGACGGCACCCCGGCCTCCTGCGCGGGCACGACGTTCATCACCACGCTGGACGGGTAGACCGCCCGGCCGCCCGGCACGTACAGGCCCACGCGCTCGACCGGCACCCACCGCTCGGTGACCGTGCCGCCCGGCACCACCTGCGTCGTCACGTCGGCGCGGCGCTGGTCGCGGTGGACCAGCCGGGCGCGGCGGATCGACTCCTCCAGCGCCGCCCGCACCTCGGGCCGCAGCCCGGCGAGCGCCTCACGCAGCGCCGCACGCGGAACCCGCGCGTGCTCGATCTCCACGCCGTCGAACCTGGCGGTCAGCTCCCGCACGGCCGCGGCCCCGCGATGGCGGACCTCGTCGCAGATGGGCCGCACCTTGTCCAGGGCGGCCTCGACGTCGAGCTCGGCGCGGGGCAGCACGTCGCGCAGGTCCCCCGGCAGGGAACCGCGCAAGTCGATACGGGAAATCACGCACCCCAGTCTACGGAGTCCCACCCGTGGATCCTCTTCCGTCCACCATCCGGACATCCGGATCCCGTCAAGCCTCGGACCGGCCGATACCATGGCCCCGGATTTCGCAGACCCGCGACACCGGTAAGGGTGACCGTCATGGTGATGGAGCCGTCATGGTGATGGAGAACGAGCTGCGGCACCTGCGCCGCTGTGTGGAGCTGGCCGCCGAGGCCCTGGCCGTGGGCGACGAGCCGTTCGGCTCCGTGCTCGTGTCCGGCGACGGCGAGGTGCTCGCCGAGGACCACAACCGGGTGGCCGGGGGCGACCACACGAGGCATCCGGAGTTCGAGCTGGCGCGCTGGTCGGCCGCCCACCTGACGCCGGAGGAGCGGGCCGCCGCGACCGTCTACACCTCCGGCGAGCACTGCCCCATGTGCGCCGCCGCGCACGGCTGGGTCGGGCTCGGCCGCATCGTGTACGTCGCCTCGTCGGCGCAGCTCGTGGGCTGGCTGACCGAGCTGGGCGTGCCGGAGCCTCCGGTGCGTCCCCTGCCGGTGTCCGAGGTCGCGCCGCGGGTCGTGGTCGAGGGGCCGGTCCCCGGGCTCGACGAGGAGGTACGCGAGTTGCACCGCAGGTTCCACCGCGCCGGCTGAGCGCCTTTACAAAGTAGATCGCGAGAAGGGGAAGACGTGGGCAAGGCGAAGGCGCCGGGGGGAACCCCGGCCACGGTGGCGCTGACCAAGGCCAAGGCCGACTTCAGCCTCCATCCGTACGACCACGACCCCGCCGCCCAGGCGTACGGCGAGGAGGCCGCCGACGCGCTCGGCATGCCGTACGAGCGGATCTTCAAGACGCTGGTGGCCGAGGTGGAGAGCGGCCTCGCGGTGGCGGTGGTACCGGTCGCGGGCAGGCTCGACCTCAAGGCGCTGGCCTCCGCCCTCGGCGGCAAGCGCGCCGCCATGGCCGACGCGGCGAAGGTGGAGCGGGTGACCGGCTACGTCGTGGGCGGCATCAGCCCGCTCGGGCAGCGCAAGCAGCTGCCGACGGTGGTGGACTCCTCCGCGCTGGACTTCGGGACGATCTACTTCTCGGCGGGCAGGCGGGGGCTGCAGATCGAGACCGCCCCGGCCAACCTCATCGCGCTCACCCGCGCCGTGACCTCCCCGATCGCCAAGCGCTGACCCCGCCTACCTCTGTACGGTCCCCGCCCCGGAGCCGGGGGCGGGCGCGGGCACCGGCGCCCCCGGAACGGCGGCCCCCGGCCTGACGGGCACGATTCCCGTCCGACCCGGACGCACGGGGACGGTTCCCGTCCGGCCCGGCCGGCGCGGGCGGCCGTCCGGCCGCTGCTCGCCGAGCATGTTCGTGCCGGGCGGCCACAGCAGGTGGCCGTTGCGGCGCGCCCACCGCAGCCACTGGCGCTGCCTGCGGACCATGGCCCGCATCTGCTCCGCCTCCTCGGCCTCCTTCAGCCCCGGCGTGAAACCACCGCCGAAGCGTGACATGTCAGGACCGTGGAAGTCGCCGGAGGGAGTGTCGCGCAGGGCCGACTCCATCGAGTCCACCCAGATCGGCCCCGGCAGCGACGCCCCCTGGACCGACCCGTAGTACTGGCCGCCGATCTCCACGTTCTGCAGCGGGAACCGGTAGGAGCCCCGGATGTCCCCCACGCTGACCGCCGCCGCCAGGTCCGGGGTGTAGCCGGCGAACCAGGCCGAGGTGTAGCCGTTGTTCGTGCCCGTCTTGCCGGCGGCCGGGCGGCCGATGCCCTGCCCGGTCATCGTGCCCTTGTCGAACACGCCCTGGAGCACGTGGTTGACGGCGTCGGCGACCTTGCGGTCCAGCGCCTGCTCGCAGGTGGGCCGCACGCGGGTGGTCCGCCCGTCACGGCCGGCGATCTCCACGATGGCCTGCGGCCGGCAGTACCTGCCGCGCGCCCCGAACGCCGCGAACGCCGTTGCCACCGTCACGGGGTCCATCTCGTTGACGCCGAGCGTGAACGTCGGCACCTCGCGCAGCGGCCGGCCGTCGGCCCGGGTGATGCCGAGGGCCTTGGCGGTCCGCACCACGTTGCACAGGCCGACCTTGCGCTCCAGCATCATGTAGAAGATGTTGACCGACTTCCACGTGCCGGTGGACAGGCTGTACGGGCCGCCCTCGCCCTCCCCGCTGGCGTTGTGCACCCGCACGCCGGGCGCGTTCACCGGCCGGCCGCGGCAGTCGCGGTAGCCCTGCGAGGGCACGAGCACGCCCGGCGTCTCGTAGCCCTGGTCGAAGCGCCATCCCTGCTGGAGCGCGGTCGCCAGCGTGAAGGCCTTGAACGTGGAGCCGGCCTGGAGCCCCATTCCCCCGCCGTGCGCCATGTCGGCCACCAGGTTGAACGTCGTCCGGGACCCGTTCTTGTGGTCACCGGGGTTGCGGCCGAAGTCCTTGCTGGCCGCCATCGCCCGGATCCGCCCCGTGCCCGGCTCGACCATGGCCTCGGCGGCCACCTCGGTGTCCCTCGGGCTCACCCGCGCGCGGATCGCCCGCTCGGCCGCCTTCTGCGCCACCGGGTCCAGGGCCGTCCTGATCACCAGCCCGCCGGTGGCGAGCCGGGAGCGCCGCTCCCCCGCGGTGGCGCCGAAGGCCACGTTGGTGAGCAGCTCCCGCTGGACGTACAGGCAGTAGAACGGGTACGCGCTCTGCGCGCAGCCGCCGGGCTCGGGCCGTAGCTGGATGTCGAGCGGGGATGCCTTGGCGGCGGCGGCCGCCCGCGCGTCGACCATGCGCAGCTCGGCCATCCGGTCGAGCACGAGGTTGCGCCGCTCCTTCAGCCGCGCCCGCTGCGCCGCGCCGATCGACGGGTCCGTGGAGTACGGCATGCGGACCGCGCCGGCCAGCGTGGCCGCCTGCGTCAGGGTGAGGTCCGCGGCCGTGGTGGAGAAGAACCGCCTGGCCGCCGCCTCCACGCCGTGCGCGCCGGCGCCGAAGTAGGCGATGTTGAGGTACCTCTCCAGGATCTGGTCCTTGCTGTACTTCTGCTCCATCGCCAGCGCCAGGCGCAGCTCGGTGATCTTGCGGCTGAGGTTGGGGGCCCGCGCCCGGTCGCGCTCGTCGTCCGTCCTGGCGCTCTCGACCAGGATGTTCTTCACGAGCTGCTGGGTGAGCGACGAGCCGCCCTGCCGGATGCCGCCCGCCTGGGTGTTGGTGAGCAGCGCCCGGAGCGTGCCGCGCACGTCCAGGCCGCCGTGCTCGTAGAAGCGGGAGTCCTCGATCGCGACGATGGCCTGGCGCATCACGGGGGCCACCCGGGCGAGCGGCACCGCCCGCCGGTTGGCCTGGTAGAACTGCGCGAACGGCTTGCCGTTGCGGTCCAGCAGCCGGGTCACCTGCGACAGCGGCTCCTCGCGCGGCGCCGGCGGCAGGTCCACGAACGTGTGCGCGACGCTCTTGGCGGCGAGCCCCGCGCCGCTGACGGCGGGGGCGACCATGGAGGCGGCCAGCACCCCGCACAGCGCTCCCACGAGCCCCAGCGCGCTCACGCATCGCAACACTCTCACGCACACGATCTGCGGCGACCGGCCCCTCGGCAAACCCGGGGAGCCGACACCTTTACTGTTCGCGGCGGATGTTCAGACCCAGCGACACGAACTGCTCGAACGGCTTGTGGTAACCGCGCACGATGTGGTGCACGCCGCGCAACGTGGACGTCCCGTCGGCCACGGCCGCGGCCAGCACCGCGGAGAAGCCCGCCCGGATGTCGGGCAGCGTCACGTCGGCGCCCGTGAGCTTGGACACGCCGCGCACGACCGCCGAGTGCCGGGCGTTGGTGTCGTGGTAGCGGCAGGCGGGGCCGCCGAGGCACTGGTCGAACACCTCGATCTCGCAGCCCATCCGCTGCAGGGCGGGCACGTACACCAGGCGGTTCTCGAAGACCGTCTCGTGCAGCACCGACATGCCCTGACTCTGCGTGAACAGCACCATGAGCGGCGTCTGCCAGTCGGTCATGAAACCCGGATGGGTGTCGGTCTGCACGGCCGCCGAGCGCAGCCCCTCGGGCGGCGCGGTGGCGCACAGGTACTCGTCGTTGATGTCGAAGCGGGCGCCCATCCGGGCGAGCGTGGTGATGGCCGTGACCAGCCGGTCCTGCGGGCAGCCGTGCACCCGCACCTCTCCCCCGGTGATCAGCCCCGCCGCCAGGTACGAGAACGCCTCGATGCGGTCGCCGGCCAGCCAGATCGACGCGCCGCGCAGCCGCTCGACGCCCTCGATGACGATCCGGCGGTCCGGCGAGAGCTCGATCCGGGCGCCCATCCGCTGCAGGAACAGGGCCAGCTCCACGACCTCGGGCTCCATGGCGGCGTTCTTCACCACGGTCTTGCCCTCGGCCAGCACGGCCGACATGAGGATCGTCTCGGTGGCGCCCACGCTCGGGTACGGCAGCTCCAGGCGGGCGCCGCGCAGCCGCTTGGCCTTGGCGAAGATGCCGCCGTCGCCCACCTCGACCTCGGCGCCCATCGCGCGCAGCGCCTCGACGTGGAAGTTGACCGGCCGCCGCCCGATGGGGTCGCCGCCGACCAGCGGCACGAACGCCTCGCCGGCCAGGTGCAGCAGCGGGCCGAGCATGAGGATCGGGATGCGGTTCAGCCCGGTGAACGCGTCCGGCACGCGCGGCCGGATCTCGGCGCCCGGCGCGACGCGGATCTCCTTCTCGGTGATCTCCACATGGATGCCGAGGGACTCCAGCATGGCCGCGGTGATGCCGACCTCGCCCACCTCCGGGGCGTTCTGGATCGTGCTCTCACCGTCGCCCAGCATGGCGGCGACCATGTGCTTGGAGACCGCGTTCTTGGAGCCGCGCACCTCCACGTCCCCGCGCAGCGGGCCGGAAGGGTCGATCAGCCAGACCTCGTCATGATTCACGAAGCGAGCCTAACCGGGAGATACCATCAACCTGTTCCGGTGATCCGGTTCAGTGGCACATTCGAGGGGGACGCGTGGCGAGGCAAGTGCGGGCTTTCGCGGTCACCGTCCTCGCCCTGGCCGGGCTCGCCGTGCTCGCCGGGCTGCTGTGGTCCGCGCTCTCCCCGCGCGCCCCGTACGAGGTGACGGGGCAGGGGCCGATCCTGGCCGACCCGACCACGCAGGCGCTGATCGCCGCCGACGGCTGGTTCGCGGTCATCACGGGCGGGCTGGGAGTGGTGTGCGGCGCGGCCGGCTGGTTCCTCAGCCGCCGCGTCCAGCTTCCCGTGCTGCTCGCGCTGTGCGCCGGCGGGGTCCTGGCGGCGTTCGTGACGTTGTGGGTGGGCTCGACCTTCACGCTCGGAGCGGTGACCGTGGAGGCCGCCGCCGTGCCGGGGGCGCAGGTGGTCGCGGGGTCGCTCCGGCTGACCGCCAGGGGCGTGCTGGTGGCCTGGCCGCTGTGCGCGGTGGCGATCTTCGGCCTGATGGAGGGCATGCACGGCTACCGCGAGTCTCCCCTGCGCACCCCGTACGGGCTCGGCAACTGAGGTGGCCGCCGGCGGCGTTCACAGCGGCGGGCGGCGCAGGCCGTGCCCGGTCGCCCGCTCGAACGCGGCGGCCACGCGCAGCACCTTGGCGTCGGCGAACGGCCGCCCGACGATCTGCACACCCACCGGCAGCCCGTCCTCGGTGAACCCCGCCGGGACCGACGCGGCCGGCGCGTGCAGCACGCTGATCCAGTACGCCGAGCGCATCCAGGCCAGGTAGTCGGGCATCTCCACGCCGTCGATCCGCCTGACATACGGCTCCTCGACCGGGAACGGCGGCACCTGGCTGACCGGCGCGATGAGCACGTCGTAGGTGTCGAAGAAGCCCGCCATGCGCTGGTAGAGGCCGCTGCGCAGCCGCTCGGCGCGGGCCAGGTCGGCGCCGGTGACCTGCCGTCCCCGCTCGACGTTCCAGCTCGTGTTCGGGCCGAGCCCGGTCAGGTCGCCGAACGCCAGGGCGTAGTACCAGGCCCGGTACACGCGGAAGGCGTCCTCGGCGTCGGACAGGTCCAGCTCCACCCGCTCCACCCGCGCCCCCAGCCGCTCGAACACGGCAGGCGCGGTCGCCGTGACCGCCGCCGTCGCCGGGTCCACCGGCAGGCCCCCCAGGTCAGGGCTCCAGGCCACCCGCAGCCCGGCGACGCCCTCCTCCGGGTCCGGGGCGAACCTCTCCATGATCGAGAACGGCGAGCGCGGGTCGAACCCGGCGATGGCCGACATCATCAGCGTCACGTCGCCGACCGTGCGCGCCATCGGTCCCTGGACCGCCAGGGTGTACCAGGCCGCCACGTCGGAGGGGTCGGGCACCCGGCCGGGGGTGGGCCGCAGCCCCACGACGTTGCAGAACGAGGCCGGGTTGCGGAGAGAGCCACCCATGTCGGAGCCGTCGGCGAGCGGCACCATCCCGGCGGCCAGCGCCGCCGCCGCGCCGCCGCTGCTGCCACCCGCCGACCGGGACAGGTCGTACGGGTTGCGGGTGGCGCCGAACACCTCGTTGACCGTGTGGGAGCCGGTGCCGAACTCGGGGGTGTTGGTCTTGCCCACGGTGATCGCGCCGGCGTGCCGGAGCCGGCGCACGATCAGGTCGTCGGCGCCGGGCACGTGGCCGGCGTACTGGGGCGAGCCGTACGTGGTGCGGATGCCGGCCGTGTCGACCAGGTCCTTGTGCGCCACCGGGACGCCGTGCAGCGGACCCTCGGGCTCGGCCGCGTCGGCCGCCTTGGCGGCGTCCATGGCCTGCTCGGCGGCCAGGGTGACGACGGCGTTCACCCGGGGGTTGACCTGCGCGATCCGGTCGAGGCACGCCTGGAGCAGCTCGACGGCGCTCACCTGCCGGGCGCGGACCAGCCGGGCCATCTCGGCGGCGGTGAGGTAGTGCAGCTCGGTCACCCTCCGATCCTGCCCCACCCCGCCGCCGGCGGACCACGGCGAGCCTCACCGACTCGCCGCCGCCGTTCCGTCAGCTCCTGCCCTCGTGCGGCCCTCGGCTCGGGGCGCAGGCGGTCAGCCGCCGAGGCAGGCCGGGCCCAGCAGCTCCTTGAGGTCGCCCATCAGGGCCGGCGACCGCGTCACCCGCAGCCGGTCCTCCACCCGCATGACCGTCGTCCTCGGACCGTCGTGCACCTGGAGGTGCACCTCGGAGGTGCCGGGGTGGGTGGCGAGGATCTCCTTCAACCGGCCCACGACCGGCGGCGTGCACCGGTTGAGCGGCAGGCTGACCAGCAGCGGGCCGCCCGCCTCCAGGGTGAGGTCGGGCGCCGTCACCTCCATGGCGATGAGCTTGGCGACGTCCTCGCGTCTGTCGATGCGGCCCTTGACGAAGACGATCGCGTCCTCGGCCAGGATCGTCGAGCAGAGCTGGTAGGCCGACGGGAAGATCATGACCTCGATCGAGCCTTCGAGGTCCTCCAACTGGGTCAGCACCCAGGTGTCGCCCTTCTTGGCGATCTTCCGCTGGACGCCGCTGAGGATGCCGCCCACGGTGACGATCTGCCCGTCGGGGCGGCTCTCGTCCTGCAGGGCGGCTATCGTGCAGTCGGCGCCGGAGGCCAGGACGTGCTCCACGCCGAACAGCGGGTGGTCCGACACGTACAGGCCGAGCATCTCCCGCTCGAACTGCAGGAGCGTGCTCTTGTCCCACTCGCCCACCGGGATCTGCACGTCGAAGGCCTGGTCCTCGCCGTCGACCGCGCCGAACAGGGAGTCCTGCCCTACGGCCTCGTTCCGCTTGATGTCGATGATCGCGTCGACGGCCTGCTCGTGCACCATGACCAGGCCCTTGCGCACATGCCCGAGCGAGTCGAACGCGCCCGCCTTGATCAGCGACTCGATCACCCGCTTGTTGCAGACGATCGCGGGCACCTTGCGCAGGAAGTCCTTGAAGCCGGTGAAGCGACCCTTCTCCTTGCGCGCCGCGATGATGCCGTCCACGACGTTGCCGCCGACGTTGCGCACCGCCGACAGGCCGAAGCGGATGTCGGCGCCGCGCGGGGTGAAGTCGAAGTCGGAGTCGTTGACGTCCGGCGGGAACACCTTGATGCCCATGCGGCGGCACTCGTTGAGGTAGAGGGCCGACTTGTCCTTGTCGTCCTTGACGCTGGTCAGCAGCGCCGCCATGTACGCGGCCGGGTGGTTGGCCTTCAGGTAGGCGGTCCAGTAGGCGACGAGGCCGTAGCCGGCGGTGTGCGCCTTGTTGAAGGCGTAGTCGGAGAACGGCAGCAGGATGTCCCACAGGGCCTTGACGGCGGCGGCCGAGAAGCCGTTGTCCCGCATGCCCTTCTCGAAGAACTCGTACTGCTGGTCCAGCTCCGACTTCTTCTTCTTGCCCATGGCGCGGCGCAGCAGGTCGGCGCCGCCGAGTGAGTAGCCGGCGACCTTCTGGGCGATGGCCATGACCTGCTCCTGATAGACGATCAGGCCGTAGGTCGTGTCGAGGATGTCCCTGAGCGGCTCCTCCAGCTCCGGGTGGATCGGGGCGATCTCCTGCAGGCCGTTCTTGCGCAGCGCGTAGTTGGTGTGCGAGTCGGCGCCCATCGGGCCGGGGCGGTAGAGCGCGAGGGCGGCGGAGATGTCCTCGAAGTCGTCGGGGCGCATCATCCGCATGAGCGAGCGCATGCCGCCGCCGTCGAGCTGGAAGATGCCGAGCGTGTCGCCGCGCGCCAGCAGCTCGTACGTCTTCGCGTCGTCGAGCGGCAGGTCGAGCAGCTCGATCCGCTCCCCGGTGGTGGCCTGGACGGCCTTGAGGCAGTCGTCGATGATCGTGAGGTTGCGCAGGCCCAGGAAGTCCATCTTCAGCAGGCCGAGCGCCTCGCAGGTCGGATAGTCGAACTGCGTGATGATCGCGCCGTCGGAGTCGCGGCGCATGATCGGGATGTGGTCGGTCAGCGTCTCGGCCGACATGATGACGCCGGCGGCGTGCACACCGGTCTGCCGGATCAGGCCTTCGAGGCCCCTGCCGAGGTCGATCGTCGCCCTGACGTCGGGGTCCTCCTCGTAGAGCCTGCGCAGCTCGCCGGCCTCGGCGTGACGCGGGTGGTCCTTGTCGAAGATGCCCGACAGCGGGATGTCCTTGCCCATCACCGCCGGCGGGAACGCCTTGGACACGCGGTCGCCGAGCGCGTAGGGGTGGCCGAGGACCCGACCGGCGTCCTTGACGGCGGCCTTCGCCTTGATGGTGCCGAACGTGGCGATCATGGCGACCTTGTCGGCGCCCCACTTCTCGGTCACGTAGCGGATCACGTCGGCCCGCCGGCGCTCGTCGAAGTCGATGTCGACGTCGGGCATGGAGACGCGCTCGGGGTTGAGGAAGCGCTCGAAGATCAGGCCGTGCGGGATGGGGTCGAGGTCGGTGATGCCCAGCGCGTAGGCCACCAGCGAGCCGGCCGCCGAGCCTCGGCCGGGGCCGACGCGGATGCCGTTGTTCTTGGCCCACATGACGAAGTCGGCGACCACGAGGAAGTAGCTCGGGAAGCCCATCTGGAGGATGACGCCGAGCTCCTTCTCCGCCCGGGCGCGGTGCTCCTCGTCCACGCCGCCGGGGAAGCGGCGCTCCAGGCCCTTCCAGACCTCCTGCCGGAAGTACGCCTCCTCCGTCATCCCGTCGGGGACGGGGAAGGTCGGCATCAGGTTCTTGAACGCGAAGAACCCGGTCGGATCGACCTTCTCGGCCACCAGCAGCGTGTTGCGGCAGCCCTCGGCCCACAGGTCGGAGGAGTCGACGGCGCGCATCTCGTCGGCGGACTTGATGGAGTAGCCGCTGCCGTCGAAGCGGAACCGGTCGGGGTCGGACAGGCGCTTGCCCGTCTGGACGCACAGGAGCGCGTCGTGGGACGCGGCGTCGGACTCGTAGGTGTAGTGGGAGTCGTTGGTGACCAGCGGCGGGATGCCCAGGTCGCGGCTGATGCGGATCAGCCCGTCGCGGACCCGGCGCTCGATCTCGAGGCCGTGGTCCATGATCTCCAGGAAGTAGTCGTCCTTGCCGAAGATCTCCTGGTATCTCGCCGCCGCCTTCAGCGCCTCGTCGTACTGGCCGAGCCGCAGCCGCGTCTGGACCTCGCCCGACGGGCAGCCGGTGGTGGCCATCAGACCCTCGGCGTGCTCGGCGAGGATCTCCGCGTCCATCCGCGGCCACTTGCGGACGAAGCCCTCGGTGTAGGCGCGCGAGCTGAGCTTCATGAGGTTGTGCAGGCCGGTCTTGTCGCGCGCCCAGATCGTCATGTGGGTGTAGTAGCCGCCCGCGGAGACGTCGTCCTTCTTCTGGTGCGGCTCGCCCCACAGGACCGGCTTCTTGTTGTGGCGCAGCTCCGGCGCGACGTAGGCCTCGATGCCGATGACCGGCTTGACGCCCGCCGCGGTCGCCTGCCTGTAGAAGTCGTGGGCGCCGTGCATGTTGCCGTGGTCGGTGATCGCGATCGCGGGCATGCCCAGCTCGCCGACCTGCTTGAACATCTGCTTCAGCCGCGCGGCCCCGTCGAGCATGGAGTACTCGGTGTGCACGTGCAGATGGACGAACGAGTCGCTGGACGACATGGAGCGGCGCCTCCCGTCTGATGTTCCGCGCCCCGACTTTAGTGCTCCCCACCGACAGTCCGCCTACCCCTGCGTCAGGCTTCCGTTCGCGGGCGTGCCGCGGCGCCCGGCGCCGGTTACGCTGCTCGTGCGGGCCGGCGAAACGGGGTGTTCCGACCGATGCGTCCGGACCGGCGTGGGGTCGTCGCGTTCGGGGAGGCAGGGCTGGAGAGGCGCAGGAACGTCCGCACCGTTCGCATGGTCCCCGCTGTTCCCGTCGTCCTCATGGTCACGGCCGCCGTTCTCGGCGCGCTGCTGGCCGTCGCGGGGCTGCCGCTCGGGGTGTACGAGCGGCTCGCCTGCGCGGCGCTCCAGGCGGGCTGTCCCGCCACGGCGCCACCGGCGGGCAGCCTGCCGCGGGCGACCCGGCTGACGGCCGTGCAGGTGGCGCTGAGCGGCTCCTACGCGGGCCTGGGCGACTCGTACTCCTCCGGCGAGGGCGTGTACGCCCCGGCCGGGCCCGGCGGGAGCGCCGGGGACCCGGGCGGGCGGCCGGCCGGGGAAGGCGCGGCCCGCTGCCACCGCGCGCAGGGATCGTACGTGCCGCTGGTCGCGGGCGCCCACCGCTTCGGCGGCGGCGCGGGGTTCTGGGCGTGCAGCGGCGCCACCACCGGCCAGCTCCTCCGAGGCCAGTACGGGCAGCGCCCCCAGGTCGCCCGGGTGGACCCCTCGACCAGCCTGGTGACGGTGACCATCGGCGGCAACGACGCCGGGTTCGCCCGCGTGCTGACCGCGTGCATCGTCAAGCTGCCCTGGTCGTCGGCGTGCGTGGACCAGGACGGCGAGGTGGCCCGGCGGGTCGGCGGGCTGCGGGAGAGCCTGCTCGGGGTGCTGCGGGAGCTGCGCGTCAGGGCGCCGCGGGCCCGGATCGTCGTGGTCGGCTACCCGAGGCCGTTCCCGGCCCGCCCGGCCGACCGGGTGGACAACCTCAGCCCCGGGGACCAGCTCTGGCTCAACGGCGTCACCCGCCGCCTGAACGACGTCATGCGGGAGACTGCGGTGGGTCTCGACCGGGCCGTCGCCGCGTTCGGCGGGCCGGGGAGCGTGGAGTTCGTGGACGCCTACGACGCGTTCGACGGCCACGAGGCGGGCACCGCCCGGCCGTACCTCAACCGGCTCATCGTGCACGTGAAGGAGCTGCGGGTGGACAGCCGCAGCTTCCACCCGACGAGCGAGGGCTACCGGCGCCTCGCCGAGCTGGTCGACCGCCAGATCGTCACGGGCCCGGGCCGCCCGATGAACAACCTCGTCCTCACCCACCCCTGACCCCGCCGCCCCGGCCTCCTCGCGGGCGGGCCGTCAGGGGCGGGCCGTCAGGGACGGCGTTCCTCGGCCAGGTGGAGGCCCGCCTCGATGACCGCGTTCATCACGGCGGCCAGCCGCTCCTCGCCCAGCCGGGGGGCGCGGCGGGCCATCCGCGCGACCAGCGACCGCTCGCGCTCCGGGTCGCGACCCGCGAAGCCGCCGACCGGCTTGAGCGTCTGCACGACGCCGGCCAGCGCGGCACGCCGCTCCAGGAGCGTCGCCAGGGCCGCGTCCACCCGGTCGATCGCCTCCCGGCACTCCGGCAGCGTGGCGGGCGCCTCGGGCCGCAGGAGCGCCCCCACGAGCGTCACCGCCTCCCGCGCGGCCCGCAACTCCTCCGCGTCCACGACACCCGGCGCGGACGGGTCCGGCGCCGCGGGGAGACCGCCCAGCACGAGCCCGTCCGCCCCTGCCGCGACCGCCGCCGCCGACAGGCCCGGCGCGCCCGTCACGTCGGCCAGCACCGGACGCCCCGACGCCTCCTTGGCCGCCCGCAGCAGCCCCAGGTCCAGCCGGCCCCCCTCGCAGAGGATCACCTCGCCGCTGCCCTCCAGGGCGCAGTAGTCGGCCAGCCCGAGCCACTCCTCCAGCGACGCCGAGGGCCGCCGCTCCAC
Organism: Nonomuraea sp. NPDC050733; assembly: GCF_040654215.1. Classification (NCBI taxonomy): domain Bacteria; kingdom Bacillati; phylum Actinomycetota; class Actinomycetes; order Streptosporangiales; family Streptosporangiaceae; genus Nonomuraea; species Nonomuraea sp. NPDC050733. Next base: position 56,295 of record NZ_JBFAHO010000028.1, read on the forward strand.
CACGACGGGCATGCCGAGGGCCGCCGCCGCGCGCACGAGGGGGATGTCGCGGGTCCAGGAGGCGCCGACCACCACGCCGTCCGCGCGCTCCGCGATGGCCGGCAGGTCGCCGGCGTCCGCCGGCTCGACCAGGGGAACCCGCGCCTCCCGCCCCGGCGGCGCCTCTCCCCCACGGCTCCCCGGCCGTTCACCCCACTGGTCACCCCTATGGTCGCCCCGCCGCTCACCCTGCGGTCCGCCCCGCCACCGGGCCGCCGCGACCGCCTCCTGGGAGGACGACGCCGGGCCGCCGGAGGCGGCGGGACGGGCGCGCAGGTTGATCCGGCCGGCGACCACCACGGCGGGGCCGGAGCCCACGCGGGTCCCGCCCAGCGTGACCACGCGGTGCTCCAAGGTCGATGACATCTCGGCTCCTCATGCAGGGCCGGCTCGCCGGAGCCGGCGAAACGAAAAAAGGCAGAGACGAGGCGTCTCTGCCTGTGCCGGCTCCAGGGGGTCGCTAGCTCACGACCGGCTCTCCCGGAGCCGGCTCGGTAAACGCGTGGCGACAAGTCATGTCCGAAACCCTACACCCGCTCTCCACGTGCTGGACTCCCGTTCTCACATGGCGGACTGTCCTTCAGGCGAGTCGCCAGTGATCCCTGGCTATGGGAGTATTTCTTGGCCTAGAGGGAGGGTTTGAGGCCGTTGATGTCGGATCGTAAACGGGATGGACGCCGCATCGCCGGCCGGTACCAGCTGCAGGAACCCATCGGCAAGGGCGGCATGGGGATCGTGTGGCGGGCGTATGACGAGCTCCTGGACCGGGAGGTCGCCGTCAAGGAGGTCCGCTACGCCGCTGCTCTGGGCGACGAGGTGCAGCTTCTCAACCGGCGCACGATGCGTGAGGCCAGGGCGGCTGCCAGGTTCGAGCACCCCAACGTGATCGTCGTTCACGACGTCATCGAGGAGGACGACCGTCCCTGGATCGTCATGCAGCTCGTCGAGTCGCGCTCGCTCGGCGCGGTGATCAAGCAGGACGGGCCGCTGAAGCCCAGGCGGGTCGCCGAGATCGGCCTGGCCGTGCTTGAGGCGCTGCACCGCGCCCACGAGGCGGGCGTGCTGCACCGCGACGTCAAGCCGGAGAACGTGCTGCTCGCCGACGACGGCCGCGTCGTGCTCACCGACTTCGGCATCGCCACGCTGGAGACCGAGACACAGCTCACGATGACCGGCCTGGCCGGCACTCCGGCGTTCATCGCGCCCGAGCGGCTCAAGGGCCTGCCCGCGCGGCGCGAGTCCGACCTGTGGTCGCTCGGCGCGACGCTCTACACGGCCGTGGAGGGCCGCTCGCCGCACGAGCGCGGCATGGCGCTGGCCACCATGCACGCCGTCCTCACCGACCCGCCGGACCCCGCTCCGCACGCCGGCCCGCTGGCCGAGGTGATCGACCGCCTGCTCGCCAAGGAGCCGGTCCAGCGGCCCACGTACGAGGAGACGGCGCGGATGCTGCGCCAGGTCTCCGCTCCCCCGGTCCCGCAGCCGCCTCCCGCCCCGGCGCAGACCGCGCAGATGCCCGCGGCGACCGCGCGGCTTCCGGTCCAGCCGCCGGCCGGGCCGGGCGGCCGCGACGCCGATCCGGACGCGCGGCCCCGGCGCCGCACCGGTGGCCGTTTCTCGCGCCAGGTCCCTCCGGTCCAGCCGCAGGCGCCGGTCGAGGACGACATGCCGACCGACCCGAACCTGGCCGTACCGGACGGTCCGGCCGCGGCGCCGCCCACGCCCACGCCCCGCGATCGAGGGGCCGGCGCTCCCGGCTCGCGCGGTGCGGGGTCCGGCGGCTCAGGCCGTGAGTCGCTGCCCGAGACCGGTGTCCGGATCACCGCGGCGAGCCCCGAGCCGGAGCAGGCGGCGGAGCCCACGATCTCGTCCTCGCGCGCGGAGGGCGGCCGCAGGCTCGGCCCCGTCATCGCGGCCGCGGCCGTCGTCGTCCTCGTCGCGGGCGTGGGCGGCTACCTCGGTCTGAGCTCGGTCCCCGACGACACCAGGGGCGGCAGGTCCACCGCCTCGGTGACCGAGCCCGTCACCGGCCCCAAGAGCGGCGACCCGGGCACGGGCTCCGCGCCGGCGACGCCCCCGGCGAGCACGGCGCCCCCCGCCTCCGAGTCCCCGTCGGCGTCCCCGTCCACGACGCCCACCGCCTCGCCCACCCCCACCGAGGCGAAGACGTCCGATCCGGCCGACGCGCTGCCCAAGGACTGGAAGATGTACAAGGACAAGAAGCTCGGCTTCTCCGTCGGGCTGCCCGAGGGCTGGGACGTGTGGGACCGCGCCGGCCGGCAGGTCAAGTTCAAGGGCCCGGGCGGCGCCCCCAACGCGTACCTCATGATCGAGGAGGCGGAGAAGCCCGGCACGGACCCGTACAAGGACTGGAAGAAGCAGGAGCCCGTCCTGAAGAACAACTTCGGCGGCTACAAGAAGCTCGACATCAAGAAGGTCGACTACCAGAAGGCCGCGGCCGACTGGGACTTCACCTGGAACACCAACACGGGCAAGACCCGGGTCCGCAACCGGGGCTTCGTCACCGACAACGGGCGCGCCTACGCCATCTACTGGCACACCCTGAAGAGTCACTGGAAGGACGACTACCACTTCTTCGAGGGCTTCTGCGCCACCTTCAAGCCAGCCAAGTAGGGTGCGGCCCGTGGACAGGGAGGTCGGCGGGCGGTACCGCCTCATCGAGCCGCTCGGCGAGGGCGGCATGGGCGTGGTCTGGCGCGCCCACGACCGGCTCCTCGACCGCACGGTGGCGGTCAAGGAGGTGCGTTACACCGGTGTCGGCGACGCCCAGCGGGCCGACCTCAACCGCCGCACCATCCGGGAGGCGCGGGCGGCGGGGCGCCTCGACCACCCGTCGGTGGTGGTGATCCACGACGTCGTCGAGGAGGACGGGCGGCCGTGGATCGTGATGCAGCTCGTCCCGTCCCGGTCGCTGGCGCAGGTGATCGGCGAGCGGGGGCCGCTGCCGGTCGGGCAGGTGGCGCTCATCGGGGAGCGGGTGCTCGGCGCGCTGCGCGCCGCCCACGCCACCGGCGTCCTGCACCGCGACGTCAAGCCCGAGAACGTGCTGCTCGCCCACGACGGCCGGGTGGTGCTGACCGACTTCGGCATCGCCACGCTGGAGGCCGAGCCGGGGCTGACCGCCACCGGCGGCCTCGTGGGCACGCCCGCGTACATGCCGCCCGAGCGGCTCAACGGCGAGCCCGCGCGGCCCGAGTCGGACCTGTGGTCGCTGGGCGCGACGCTGTACGCCGCCGCCGAGGGCGCCCCGGCGTACCGGCGCGACTCCTGGGCGGCCACGGTGGCCGCGATCCTGCGCGACGAGCCGGCGCCGCCCGTCCGCGCCGGCGCGCTCACACCGGTGATCATGGGGCTGCTGCGCCGCGACCCGGCCGCGCGGATGCCGGCGGGCGAGGCCGCGCAGCAGTTGCGCGCAATCGCCTCCGCCGCCGGCCACGCCACCCCTTCCGGACATCCCACCGGCTCCGGACATCCGGGGCCGGGTCCTTCCGGTCACACCGTGCCCGTGTCCGTCACGGGGAGCCGGCCGTCCGCGGGGCGGCGGCTCGCCGTGCCCGCCGCGCTGGTCGCCGTCGCGGTCCTGGCCGCCGGCGGGGCGCTGCTGGGGGCCCGGGTGACGGGCTTCCTCGGGGGGAACGGCACACCCTCCGCCGCCACGGTCCCGACCGGCGGGACGACCCCGCCCGTCACCCCGACACTCGCCGGGCCGTCGGACGACTCCCCCACGGCGCAGGCATCGGCCACCAGCAACCCGCCCACCGGCGGGCCCTCGGCCACTCCGGAGGCGACGGCCACGGCGGCGCCGGCGGGCTGGGTCCCGTACCGCAGCTCCGCGGGCGGGTTCGCGATGGCCGTCCCCGCCCGGTGGAAGGTCACCAAGCACCCCACCCGCGACAGAGTGACCGTGCGCGGCCCCGGCTCCCCCGGCGCGTTCATCGTGGAGTGGACGGTGCCGGACCAGCCGTGGCTCGGCCCCGTACGGCACTGGCAGGGGCTGGAGAAGGAGATCCTCGGCCGGAGCGAGTTCCCCGGCTACCACCGGATCGGCATCGAGGCCACCACCTATCTCGGGCGGCCGGCGGCCGACTGGGAGTTCACCTGGCGGCGCGACGGGACGGTCGTCCACGTCGTCAACCGCGGCTTCCGCACGGCGTCCGGCCGGCCGTTCGCCCTGTACTGGGAGGCGCCCGACTCCCGCTGGGCCCGCGACCGCCACTACCTCGACACCTTCACCAAGACCTTCACCCTGCGCTGACCGGACCAATCCGGCCTGTTCTTTAATCGGCGGGGATGCGTGCTTGGGAGGGACTTTATCGGGTAGTCGGCCCGCATGTCCGATTCAGCGGTGATGGTCGGTGGACGATACCGGCTGCTCAGGACCATTGGCCAGGGCGGCATGGGCACGGTCTGGCACGCCCACGACGAGGTGCTCGGCCGCGACGTGGCCGTGAAGGAGGTCCACCCGCCCCCCGACCTCAACGGGCCGGAGCGCGACGTCTTCAGCGTGCGCACCTTCCGGGAGGCGCGGGCCGCGGGCCGCGTCGCGCACCCCGGCGTGGCGGCCGTCTACGACGTGCTGGAGGAGGGCGGCCACCCGTGGATCGTCATGCAGCTCGTCCGGTCGCGGACGCTGGGCGAGCTGGTCCGTGAGGAGGGCCCGCTGCCACCGGCCAGAGTCGCGGACATCGGGCTGCAACTGCTGGAGGCGCTGCGCGCCGCGCACACCGCGGGCGTCCTGCACCGGGACGTCAAGCCGGACAACGTGCTGCTCACCGAGGACGGCCGGGCGGTGCTGACCGACTTCGGCATCGCCACCACCGAGGACGAGGCGCCCGTCACCAGGACCGGCATCCTCGTCGGCACGCCCGCCTTCATGGCGCCGGAGCGTGCGGCGGGCGGCCAGGCCGTGGCGGAGTCGGACCTGTGGTCGCTGGGCGTCACCCTGTACCTGGCCGTCGAGGGTCAGTCGCCGTTCCAGCGCGCCCACGCGCTGGCCACGCTGGGCGCCGTGATGCACTCCGAGCCGCCGCCACTGGCCCGCGCGGGCGCGCTCGGGCCGGTGCTGCTCGGACTGCTGCGCAAGGACCCGGCGCAGCGGATGAGCCTGGACGAGGCGCGATGGCGGCTGCACGCGGTCGTCGCGGGCAACGCGCCGGAGCCGACGGCCCCGGTCGCCATCCCGGCGGGCGGTCTGAGCGACCCGGGCCCCTCGTCCATGAGCGACACGCCGGCCGTTCCGGTCGCCGGGGCCGCTCCCGTGGCTTCCTCCCGGCCTCCCGCAGGGCCGCCCGGCGGGCCGGCCGCCGGACCGTCGTCCGCAGCGTTCCACCCGGCGGTCCGGCGGCGCAGGCCACCGCTGTCGGCCCTCGTCGCGGGGGCCGCGGCCGTGGCGGTCCTCACGGGCGGCGCCGCCTGGTGGACGAACCGGCCGGTCGGCGACACCCGGACGCCCTCGACCGCCCCGGCCGTGGTCAGCTCGGCGATCCCGTCCAAGCCCGCCTCGGAGCCGGTCAGCCACCCCGCCACGAGCGCGCCGTCGGACCCGCCCACCGACAGCGGGCCACGGCAGGGCACGATCCCGACCGACGGCCCCGCCTCGCACCGGCCGACGGCCGAGCCCTCGCGGCACCGCCCGACGACCGAGCCGACCGGCCGGGCGACGCGCGAGCCCACGAAAAAGCCCACGACGAAGCCCACGACGAAGCCCACGAAGAAGCCGTCGACGAAGCCCACGGCCAAGCCCACGGCGAAGGCCACCAAGAAGCCGACCCCGGCCAAGTCGAAGACGGAGGACGAGCAGCCCTCGGCGCGCACGCCGGGCCAGGTGGACCCCGTCGGCAGCGGCCGTTCCGCCGGCACGACCAAGAAGCCGAAGAAGGCCAAGTCCGGCAAGGCCTGACGGCCGGCGCCAGAGCCTCAGGGCCCCGCGAGCCCCAGGTCTCCGCGAGCCTCAGGGCCCCGCGAGCCTCAGGACTCTGCGCGGACCAGGTCGAGGGCCTTCTGCAGGTCCTCGGGATAGTCCGTCCGGAACGACACCCACGCGCCGCTCGACGGGTGCTCGAACCCGAGCGACACCGCGTGCAGCCACTGCCGCCCCACCCCGAGCCGCGCGGCCAGCGTCGGGTCGGCTCCGTACAGCAGGTCGCCCACGCACGGGTGGCGCAGCGCGGACATGTGCACCCGGATCTGGTGGGTGCGGCCCGTCTCCAGCTTGATGTCGAGCAGCGACGCCGCCCGGAACGCCTCGATCGTGTCGTAGTGGGTGACCGACGGCTTGCCGCCCGCGACCACCGCGAACCGGCCGTCGCCCGAGGGATGCCGGTCGATGGGGGCGTCGACCGTGCCCCGGAACGGGTCGGGGTGGCCCTGTACCAGCGCGTGGTAGCGCTTGTCGACCGTGCGCTCCTTGAAGGCGCGCTTGAGGTGGGAGTACGCGTGCTCGCTCTTGGCGACGACCATGGCGCCGGTGGTGTTGGCGTCGAGCCGGTGCACGATGCCCTGGCGCTCGGCGGCGCCGCTGGTGGCGATGGTGTGGCCGGAGCCCAGCAGGCCGCCGATCACCGTGGGGCCGGTCCAGCCGACCGTGGGGTGCGCGGCCACGCCGATCGGCTTGTTGACCACGATGATGTCGTCGTCCTCGTGGACGATCCGCATGCCGGGCACCGGCTCGGCGACCGGCATGGGCGTGGAGACGGGAGGCGGCAGCACGACCTCCAGCCAGGCGCCCGCGTGGACGCGGTCCGACTTGGCGGGCTCGCGGCCGTCGATCGTCACCTCGCCGGCGCCGATCAGCTCGGCCGCCCGGGTGCGGGAGAAGCCGAACAGCCGGGACAGGGCGGCGTCCAGGCGCTCGCCCTCCAGCCCGTCGGGCACGGGCAGGCTTCGCCGCTCGGTCACTTGCCCTCCCTCGATCCGTCGATCTGGTAGCCCCGCCAGGCCAGCAGCACGGCCAGGATGCCGCCGCACACGATCGAGGAGTCGGCGACGTTGAACACCGGGAAGTAGTCGATCACCGGGAAGTGACCGGGCAGGACCTCGATGAAGTCGACCACGTGCCCCTGGAACTGGGTGGACCTGCCGAGACCCGACGGGTAGCGCAGCAGCCGGTCGGTCAGGTTGCCGAACGCCCCGCCCAGCAGCAGGCCCAGCGAGATCGCCCACGGCAGGCTGGACAGCTTGCGGGCCGTGCGGATGATGGCGACCACGACCGCGGCGGCGATGAAGGTGAAGACTACCGTCATTCCGGTGCCGAGGCTGAACGCGGCACCGGAATTGAAGATCACCCTGAACTGCAGCACGTCAGGGATGACGACGAGCGGCGCCTTGCCCTCCAGCGCCCGCAGCACCACCGTCTTGGTGATGACGTCGATCACGTAGACGACGGCGGCGAGCGCGACGAGAACCGCGACGAGGCGGGTGCGCCGCTTCCCCGCCGGTGCCGCTACCGGCGCTCCTCCTTCTGCTTGCAGGCCACGCACAGCGTCGCCCTCGGGAACGCCTGCAGGCGTTCCTTGCCGATCGGCTTGTGGCACGATTCGCACACTCCATAGGTCCCTGCGTCGATCCTGACGATCGCACGTTCGTTCTGCGCGACCAGGTCGCGCGCATTCAGGGTAAGGGCGATCTCGCGTTCGCGCTCGTACGTCTTGGCGCCGGCGTCCGCCTGGTCGTCACCGGCTCCCTGGGTCACATCGCCGGAGGCGATCTCCGACTCATGGCGGCGGATGTCCGCGTTGAGCTCGTCGATCTCGCGCTGCAGCGTGCCGCGTACCTCGGCCAGCTCCTCGTCCGACCACATCGACGGAGTGGTGGTCTGCGTGACTGCCGCCATGGGTGCCTCCATGCTGATCAAGGCTGAATGGTGCGGGCAGCTTAGGTGCCCCATAACAGAACGGCAAACGACCCGCCGTCCCGATTACCTCTCCCGTACTATCCCGCCGCGCGCTTTCAACTCCTCCTGGAGCCACTCCATTCCCGCAACTTTGTCGCCGTTTGCGACTTCCGTACCGGAGACAGGCACGTCACCAGGGAAACCGGGAAGACCAGGGCTCCACTCTGCGTTATGGTGTGAATCTGCAAGGCGTCGATGGGGCCCGGAATGTGAGGGACATCACCCCGGAGCCGCCGGAAGAACGGCTCCCCGGAGCTCATTAGACCCGGCAGCAGACCAACGAAGTGGGCCTCGCTCTCCGAGGCCAAGAAGGGTGGTACCGCGGAGCCGCACGGCTTCGTCCCTTCACGCATCCTGTCCGACAGTGACCGCGTGGAGGCGCGCCCCAGATGTCTTCCCCTAGTTTCCGCTCTCTTCCCGCGCAGGTCGACCTGCCCGCGCTCGAGCGCGAGGTCCTCGAACGGTGGCGGGACGGGAAGGTCTTCGAGCGCTCCGTCGAGCAGAACGACGGCAACCCCGCCTGGGTCTTCTACGAGGGCCCGCCCACGGCCAACGGCCTGCCCGGCGTCCACCACGTCGAGGCCCGGGTCTTCAAGGACCTGTTCCCCCGCTACAAGTCCATGCGGGGCTTCAGCGTGCCCCGCAAGGCCGGCTGGGACTGCCACGGCCTGCCGGTCGAGGTCGGCATCGAGAAGGAGCTCGGCCTCACCGGCAAGAAGGACATCGAGGCGTACGGCATCGCCGAGTTCAACGCCAAGTGCCGCGAGTCGGTGCTGCGCCACGTCGACGCCTTCGAGCAGATGACCGAGCGCATGGGCTACTGGATCGACCTGTCCACCGCCTACCGCACCATGGACCCCTCGTACATCGAGTCGGTCTGGTGGTCGCTCAAGGTCGTCTTCGACAAGGGCCTGCTGTTCCGCGACTTCCGCATCACGCCGTACTGCCCGCGCTGCGGCACCGGCCTGTCCGACCACGAGCTGGGCCAGCCGGGCGGCTACGAGAACGTCTCCAGCCCCTCGGTCTACGTCCGCATGCCCGCCACCTCCGGGCGGCTGGCGGAGCTGGGCGCCGCGCTGCTCATCTGGACCACCACGCCGTGGACGCTGGTGTCCAACACCGCGGTCGCCGTCCACCCCGACGTGACGTACGTCGCCGCGCGCACCGCCGACGGCGAGGTGCTGGTGGTGGCCGAGCCGCTGCTGTCGGTGCTGGGCGACGGCGCCACCGAGGTGGCCCGCTTCACCGGCCGCGAGCTGGAGCACACCACCTACTCCCGCCCGTTCGACCTGGTCGACATCCCGGGCGCCCACTACGTGGTGACCGGCGAGTACGTGACGGTCGAGGACGGCACCGGCCTGGTCCACCAGGCTCCGGCGTTCGGCGCCGACGACCTGGCGGTGATCAGGCGATACGACATGCCGGTGGTCAACCCGATCGGCCCCGACGGGCGCTTCCTGGACGACGTGCCCATGGTCGGCGGGCGCTTCTTCAAGGACGCCGACGAGGAGCTGACCGAGGACCTGCGGGCCCGCGGCCTGCTGTTCCGCGGCGGCCACTTCGAGCACAGCTACCCGCACTGCTGGCGCTGCCACACGCCGCTGCTCTACTACGCGCTCCCGTCCTGGTACATCCGCACCACCGCGGTCAAGGACCAGATGCTGGAGGAGAACGCGAAGACCAACTGGTTCCCCGACACGATCAAGTGGGGCCGGTTCGGCGAGTGGCTGCGCAACAACGTCGACTGGTCGCTGTCGCGCTCGCGCTACTGGGGCACGCCGCTGCCGCTGTGGGTGTGCGGCGAGGACGACACGCACGTCACGTGCGTCGGGTCGATGGAGGAGCTCGGCACGCTCGCCGGGCGCGACGTCTCCGCGCTCGACCCGCACCGCCCGTACGTGGACGACGTCACCTTCCCCTGCCCCGACTGCGGGGGTGAGGCGCGCCGCGTTCCGGACGTCATCGACGCCTGGTACGACTCGGGCTCCATGCCGTTCGCCCAGTGGGGCGCCCGCGGCAAGCCGGAGGGCGTCTACCCCGCGCAGTTCATCTGCGAGGCGACCGACCAGACGCGCGGCTGGTTCTACTCGCTGATGGCCGTCGGCACGCTCGTGTTCGGACAGTCGTCGTACGAGAACGTGCTCTGCCTGGGCCTCATCCTGGCCGAGGACGGCCGCAAGATGAGCAAGCACCTCGGCAACGTGCTGGAGCCCATCCCGCTCATGGACCAGCACGGCGCCGACGCGCTGCGCTGGTTCATGGCCTGCTCCGGCTCGCCGTGGGCGGCGCGCCGCGTCGGCCACAACGCGCTGGAGGAGATCGTCCGGAAGGTCCTGCTGACCTACTGGAACACCGCCTCCTTCTTCACCCTGTACGCCAACGCCGAGTCGTGGTCGCCCGCGATGCTGGCCTCGGCCCCGCCCGTGTCCGAGCGGCCGCTGCTCGACCGGTGGGCGCTGGCCGAGCTGCACCGCACGGTCGCCGAGGTGACGGCCTCGCTGGACGAGTACGACACGCAGCGGGCGGGCCGCCGCCTGGCCGACTTCCTCGACGACCTGTCCAACTGGTACGTGCGCCGCTCGCGCCGCCGCTTCTGGCAGGGATCGCGGGAGGCGTTCGCGACGCTGTACGAGTGCCTGGAGACGGTCACCCGGCTGATGGCGCCCATCGCGCCGTTCGTCACCGACTACCTGTGGGACGTGCTGCGCGGCGAGAACGCCCCCAGCTCGGTGCACCTGGCCTCGTGGCCGGTCACCCGCGAGGACCTGCTGGACCCGGCGCTGTCGGAGCAGATGGCGCTGGTGCGCCGGCTGGTGGAGCTGGGCCGCTCGGCCCGCGCTTCCTCGGGCGTCAAGACGCGGCAGCCGCTGCGACGGGCGCTGGTCGGGGCGCACGGCTGGCCGGCGCTCCCGGCCGAGCTGCGCGACCTCATCGCCGACGAGCTGAACGTCCAGGCCCTGGAGGACATGTCCGGCTTCAGCGCCGACCTCGTGTCGTACACGGTGAAGCCGAACTTCCGGGCGCTCGGCAAGCGGTTCGGCTCGCAGACCAAGGTGGTGGCCGCGGCGGTCGGCGGCGCCGACGCGGCGTCGCTGGCCCGCACGCTGCGGGGCGGCGGCACGGTCGCGCTGGAGGCGGGCGAGCTGGGCGAGGTCACGCTCGGCCCCGACGACGTGATCGTCACCGAGCAGCCGCGCTCCGGCTGGGCGGTCGAGACCGGCGCCATCGACACCGGCACGGGTGAGACGGTCGCCCTCGACCTGGAGCTCACGGACGAGCTGCGCCGGGCCGGGCTGGTGCGTGAGGTCATCCGCCTGGTGCAGGAGGCCCGCAAGGCGTCGGGCCTGTCGATCACGGACCGGATCACGCTGTGGTGGACGTCCTCGAACGCCGACCTGACGGCCGCCCTGGAGTCGGGCGGGTCGCTGGTGGCGGACGAGGTGCTCGCCACGTCCCTCACGGAGGGGGCGCAGGACGGCCTGCCGGTGCACGAGGACGCGGACCTGGGCCTGAGGTTCCAGCTGACCCGCGCCTGAGCCACGACGCGAGAGGCGGGACATCCCTGTGGGGATGCCCCGCCTCTCCTCGTGCCGGCCCTCGGGTGAGGTCGTCAGATCATCTGTTCCGGCACTCTGAGATGAACAGTCGTCACTCTGGGTAATGACGTGGTGTCCGGCCGCAGCTGGCGGCCTGGACGGTGCTCCGGGGGCGGCCGGCCCTGTACGAGCGTGTACCGCCCTGCCCCGGCCGAGGAGTGTCATGTCGCCCACCACCGTTGAGGTCCCGACCGCCTATGGCCCGGTATCGGGGCTGATCGACAACGGGATCGCGTCCTTCCGCGGGATCCCCTATGCCGCCCCTCCCGTCGGGCCGAACCGGTTCGCCGCGCCGGTGCCGCCCCAGACGTGGAGCGCGCCGCTGCCCGCTCACGACTTCGGACCGACCCCGCCGCAGCCGCCGCTCAAGGGCAAGCTCGGCGAGCTGTTCCACAACCCGATCATCCCTGGGGACGGTTACCTCAACCTCAACGTGTGGACCAGCGCCACCGGCCCCGGCACCGGCGCCGCGATGCCGGTGCTGGTGTGGATCTACGGCGGCGCGTTCACCACCGGCTCCTCCGCGGTGACGACCTACGACGGCGCCACCTTCGCCCGCGACGGCGTCGTCTGCGTCACCCTCAACTACCGCCTCGGAGTGGACGGCTTCGCCTACATCGAGGACGCCCCCGCCCCGGCCAACCGCGGCCTGCTCGACCAGATCTTCGCGTTGGAGTGGGTGCGGGACAACATCGCCGGCTTCGGCGGCGACCCGGGCAACATCACCGTGGCGGGCCAGTCCGCCGGCGGCATGAGCGTGCTGACCCTGCTCTCCCTCGGCCGGGAGCTCTTCCACCGGGCCATCGTCGAGAGCGGCACCGCGCACATCGGCCAGACCCTCCAGGACGCCGCCCTTCTCACCGCCGCCGTCGCCACCCGGCTGGGTGTGGAGCCGACCGCCCATGCGCTCGCCGAGGTGAGCACCGCCGCCCTGATCACGGCGCAGGGTCAGGTGAGCGACGACGTCACCTCCAGCGCCAACCCCACGCGGTACGGGGCGAGCACCATCGCCTCGTGCGGCATGTCGTTCATGCCGGTGATCGACGGCGAGGTGGTCCCGCGGCTGCCGATCGACGCCATCGCCGACGGCCAGGGCGCTGACGTGCCGCTGCTGATCGGCACCACGGCCGAGGAGTTCAGGACCTTCGTCGTGCCCACCGCCATGGTGGCCTGGCTCGGCGCGGCGCCGTTCAGGACCAGGACCGAGGTGTACGGCGCACCGGCCGGCTTCTACAACCGCTACGCCGAGACCAGCGTCGAGCCGTACCTGCGCAACGCCCCCTCCGGCGTCGCCTGCGCGACGCTGACGGACCGCATGTTCCGCATCCCCACCTACCGCATCGCCGAGGCTCGCGGCGACGCGCCCGCCACCACGCACGTCTTCGAGTTCGGCTGGCGGTCACCCACCACGCCCAACAACCTCCGCGTCAAGCTCGGCGCCTGCCACAGCCTGCCGCTCCCCTTCGTGTGGGACAGGCTCGACGATCCCCACAGCGCGGAGTTCACCGGCCCCAACCCGCCCCAGGCTCTCGCGGACGCCCTGCACGGACGCTGGGTCGAGTTCGTCAAGACCGGCGAGCTCGACCAGTGGGCTCCGTACAACACCACCGAACGCCCGGTGATGACCTTCTACCGCGACAACACGCCGAACAACGTCATCGTCCACGACCCGCGCCGCGACGAGCGTGAGATCTGGAAGAACGATCTCAACCCGAGCTGACCGGCAGCACGGTCCTGGCCTCCGGCGTGTGCGCGGGAGGCCGGGACCCGGCGTGGGAGACCGTCTCCTGGTGGCGAGGATGCGGAGCACCGTACATTTCCGGCGCTCGAACCCCTCGGCGCGCTGCCCGGCCCGCGGCGTGAGGCCGCTGGAAGCGGCGTACGGGCTCCGCACGGTGGCGTACGGGCTCCGTACGGTCGCGTTCGGGCTCCGGACGGTGGCGTGCGGGCGTTTGTGCTCCGGACGGTGGCGGGACACCGGCCGGGCAGGTCCAGGGCCGGGCTAGGGCAGGCGGGCTAGGGGGTGGTGTCGCTGTCCTGGCGGCAGACCGAGCAGCTCGTCAGGCCGTCCTTCTCGGCCTCGGCGAGAGTCATGGTCTGGACGTCGCTGTCGCCCACGGCGCGCACGAGCGGACAAGCGGTGGCGTGGTAGCGGCTCGTGCCCTCGATCACCCTGACCGTGATCGAGCCCTTGCCGGAGGTGTCGCCTGACGCGGCCGGAGCGGCCTTGCCCTCCTTGGAGCCGCCGCCCGGCCCGGCCGCCTTCTCGCCACCGGTCCCCCGGTCGCCGGCACCCGCCCCTGCGGAAGCGCCGGACGCCTCACCCGCGTCCCTGGCCGTCGTACCCGCGGCCGGGGACGTCCCAGCAGACCCCCCGGTGCTCTTGCCCGAAGGCCCAGACGTCCCACCGGACGCCCCAGACGCCTTGCCCGCAGCACCAGACGACCCACCGGACGCCCCAGACGCCTTGCCCGCAGCACCAGACGACCCACCGGACGCCCCGGACGTCTTGCTCGGCGACCCGGACGTCTTGCCCGCGGCCCCGGACGGGCCCTCGCCGGACGTGGTGCCCTTGCCGGTACGCCCCTCCCCCGGGCGCGTTCCCGCACCGGGAGGTGCGACCACGACGGTGTCCCCGGCGCCGGGAGGGGTGACCACAACCGTGTCGCCCGCGTCGGCGCGGCTCGCCGAGCTCGGCTCGGCGCCGGTCGGGAGGGGGCCCCTCGGCTTGGCCGAGGACTCCGCCGCCGACGCCGGACGCTCGGGAACGACGTCCCGGTCACGTGACCCGGTCTTCCCGGCCGGTCGCTCAACCGGCTCACCCGTGGCGGACACGGCGCGCTGCGGTCTCGTCTCCGGCCCTTGCTCGTCGTCCCGGTCCTCGTCGTCCCGGACCTCGGCGCCCTTGCCTCCCGGACGGCCGGACGTCCCGGACGGGCGACCGGAAGCACCAGACGCCCCGGACGGACCACCAGGCGCCCCGGACGGACGGCTGGACGCCCCGGAAGGCCCGGAGGGACCGCCGGAGCCGCCGGACGGGCGGGAGCCCCCGGTAGAACCCTCCGCGCGTTGCGACGCGCCGCCTGCCGCTGACGGGCGCTCGAGCGCGGGCTCCTTGGCCTCGGCGCCCGTGGCGGGACGGACGGGCTCGGAGGTCCGGGCATCCCCGGATCGCGAATCGGCGGGCCGGGAACCGGCCGCGCCCGGCTTGGCGGGCGGCGTCTTGGAGCCGCGCGGGGCGGGGGTGAAGGCGACGGAGGGTGAAGTCTGCTGGTCGTCCGCCTCGTCGTCACCGGAGTCCGCTCCGGGAGCGGCGGCCGAGGTGTGCTCGGCGGCGCCCTTGCCAGTCGCGGCCTTGTCGGTCGCGGCCTTGTCGGTCACGGCCTTGCCCGTCGGTGCCTTGCCGGTCGGTGCCTTGCCCGTCGGTGCCTTGCCGGTCGGTGCCTTGCCGGTCGGTGCCTTGCCCGTCGGTGCCTTGCCGGTCGGTGCCTTGCCGGTCGGTGCCTTGCCGGTCGGTGCCTTGCCCGTCGGGGACTCGGCGGCCGGACCCTTGCCGGGCGTGCCCTTCGTGTCGCCGCCGGCGGTGTCCCGGTCGCCGGTCTCCCCGTCGGCCGTGTCCTCGTCCGTGGACGCGGGACGGGCGAACCACGCGTAGGGCGGGGAAGAGGTGGAGCCCGAGCCGGGCTTGGAGGTGGTCCCCGCACCGGGTTTGGATCCGGAGGACCGGGCAGCACGGTCGGTGCCGGGCTGGGAGCCACGGTCGGTGCCGGGGCGGGACGTGGGGTCCGGGCCGGGCTTGGCCGGCGGCTCCGAGGTGGGGGTGGAAGCCTTGGAGGCGGGCTTCGGCGCGGCGGGGGGACGGCCCGTGCCGGTGGGGGCCGGCGGGCGCAGGATCCGCATGGTCTCGGACGGCTCGGACGGCTCGGACGGCTCGTCGGGGCCGGCCGACTCGGCACGGCTGCCCGTGGAGACCCCGGCCGGAGCCGAGGGAGCCTTGGAAGCCGCGGGGCCGGTCGAAGCCGGGGAAGAGGGGGATGCCGCGGACTCGGGGTCGGCGACGGGCGGCAGCTGCCGTCCGCCGAGGGCGGCGTCGGGCAGGCACGTCGTGCAGGGCGTGAAGCCCTCCTCGCGCGCCTCCTCGTAGGTGAGCTCTTCGTGATCTCGCCCGACCAGCTGGCGGCACCCCGGAACGTGGTAGCGCTTGCGTCCCGGGATCACCAGGACGAGGGCGTCCGGGGAGACCCCCATCGCCGGTGTGCGGCGCGGGGCGGCCGCGGGGACGGTCGCCGTCTGCTGCGGTGCCCGCGGACGCGGGGACGGCGACGCTCCCATCGGGCTGGTCTGCGGCGCTCCCACCGGGCCGGTCTGGCCGTACGGCATGCCGGGCGGCACGTGACCCACCGGAGGGACGGCCGGCTCGGCGGCCCGCCCACCACTGGGAAACAGCTCGTGACGCCGCAGGAACGCCCCGATCACCAGGAACAGCGCGGACAGCACGCTGACCACGATGGACCACATGATCAGGTATACCTTGGCCAGTACGAAGCCCGCGATCAGCAAGACGACCGCCGCGAGCACCAAACCAGCGCTGATAAGGATCACAGAGGGCTCTTTCGAAGTGACGGGCCTGGTCGACCCGTTACTTTACCGGCGGTCGTTGTGGGGACCGTCGCCACCGGGGAAGGCACCCTGCGGGCCGTCACCGCCGAACGGGCTCGGACCAGCGGGGAGAGGCTGCTGGCCACCCTGCGGCACCGCGTGGGACATGGCCGGAGCCGCGGCCGACGGGCCACCCGACATCACCGGGAAGGCACCGCTGCCCTCGGCGGAGACGTTGAGCTCGGCAAGCTGGTTCTCCAGGTAGAGCTTGAGGCGGCTGCGGTACTCGCGCTCGAAGCTGCGCAGCTCCTCGACCTTGCGCTCCAGCTCGTCACGGGTCTGGACGAGGGAGCCCATGGCCTGGCGGTGGCGCTCCTGCGCGTCGCGCTCCAGCGTCTCGGCGCGGGCGCGGGCGTCGCCGATGACCTGCTCGGCCTGGCGGCGGGCCTTGGTGAGGATCTCGTCGGCCTCGCGGCGGGCGCGGGTGACGGTCTCGTCGGCCTCGCGGCGGGCGTCGGCGATCGCCTGGTCGGCGGTCTGCTGGGCCAGGGCGAGAACGCGGGCCGCGGTGTCCATGTTGTCCTCGGCCGGAGGCATGCTCATGGCCACGGGGACGGGCTGGGGCTGAGGCTGCGGCTCCGGAGCCCGCATGGGCTCGGGCTGCGGGGGCGCCATCATCTCGGGCTTCGGCTGCTCCTGCACCGGCGCGGAGGCCATGGGCATGCTCATGCCGCCCGGCACCTTCCCGCGCAGGCACTCGCCCAGTTTGGCGCGCAGCTCCTCGTTCTCCTGGATCAGGCGGTCAAGCTCAGCCTCGACCTCGTCGAGGAAGGCGTCGACCTCCTCTTCGTCGTAGCCCGGCCGCAACCGGGTGGTACTGAACTGCTTGTTCCGCACGTCAGCGGGCGTCAGCGGCATCTTTTGGTCTCCTTGGCGCGCTTGGAGTCTGTCCGGAGGGACGGGGATCCCGAATCACTTCAGCGCGGACACGAGTTGGATCTCGACCTGTGCCCCGCGGTCCCCGTCACCGGCCCATCCATCCAACGATCTGGATCAAGAGCAGGACGACGATGAAGAGGACTGTGAAGCTTAGGTCAAAGGCCACCGTACCCAACCGGAGCGGAGGAATGAAACGGCGGAGGAACTTGAGGGGTGGGTCTGTTGCGGTGTACGTGGCTTCGGCCAGCACCAGCACGACCCCGGAGGGGTGCCACTGGCGGGCGAAGGCCTGAACCGTCTCGAAGATCATCCTGCCGATGAGCAGCACCAGGTAGAGCGACAGGACGACGACCAAGATCTGACTTACGATCCCCACGGGCTGGCCGCGCCTCCCCTTCTGATGTGCCCTTCCGGCCTCGGCGAGACCCGGTTGGGTGCGATAGGCATACAGAGACTCTAACTCTGGTTGAAGAACCCGCGTTCCGCGATTCGGGCCTTGTCCTCGGCGGTCACCTCGACATTGGCTGGGGACAACAGGAACACCTTGTTGGTAACACGTTCGATGTTGCCGTGTAGGCCAAAGACGAGACCTGCCGCGAAATCGACCAGCCGCTTGGCGTCGCTGTCAACCATCTCGGTCAGGTTCATGATCACCGGGGTGCCGTCGCGGAAGTGCTCGCCGATGGTCCGGGCCTCGTTGTAGGTGCGGGGGTGGAGCGTGGTGATGCGGGCCAGATCGGTCGTACGGCGCTCCAGGACGGTCGTGGCGGGCCGGGGCGCGGGGACGCCGGGGTCGGTCTCCTCGTCGCGGTCCTGGACCGTCACGGGCCGCTCCTCGCCGGTGCGGGGGGCCTCGTCCTCGTAGGCGTACTCGTCCGGGTAGGTGTCGTACCTCTCGTAACGGTCGTCCTCCACGAGACCGAGGTAGACCGCCATCTTGCGCATCGCGCCGGCCATCGCTACGTCGTCCTCCTGCTCATGGTCGCACTCGCTCGGGCCTGTCGCAGCGCCCGAGGCGGTAGCCGTACCCCCTTGAAGCTCACCGCTGATCGACCTCTACTGGATTCGCGGGCCTGAAGGCCCACTTGAGGGGACATTACCTGACGAAGGGCTTGCGACGGCCGAGCAACGCCGTACCGATCCGCACGTGTGTCGCGCCGTGCGCGACGGCCTCGGTCAGATCCTCGCTCATGCCCGCCGAGATCATGGTGGCGCGCGGGTGGCGCTCCTGAACGGCCAGCGCCACCTCCCGCAGCCGCGCGAACGCCTTGCCCGGGTCCTCCCCCAGCGGCGCCACGGCCATGACGCCGCCGAGCCAGACGTGGTCGAGCGCGGCGATCCGGTCGGCCAGCGCCGGAACGTCGGCCGGGGCTGCGCCGCCCCTGGCCGGGTCGTCGTCGAGGGAGACCTGGACGAGGCAGCCGATCTCCCGGCCCTGCCGCCCGGCCTCCTTGTCGATGGCGGCGGCCAGGCGGATCCGGTCGACGGAGTGGACCACGTCGGCGTAGCCGGCGACGGAGCGTACCTTGTTGCTCTGGAGCTGGCCGACGAAGTGCCAGGTAAGCCCGAGGGCGGCCAGCTCGCGCGCCTTGGGCGCGGCCTCCTGGTCGCGGTTCTCGCCGACCTCGCGCACGCCCAGCTCGGCCAGGATCCGGACGTCCTCGGCGGGGCGCGTCTTGGTGACGGCGATCAGCGTCACCTCGCCGCGGTCACGGCCGGCCGCCCGGCACGCGTCCGCGATGCGCCGCTCCACGTCGGCCAGCCCGGCCGCGATCTCGTCCCGCCTCATCGCGCCTGCCCCTCCCCTGAGGACCGCCCTGCCGAGGACTGCCCCGCTCGTCCCGCCTCAGTCACGCCGCCCGGATCCCGCGGCCCCGGCTCACGGCCGTCACACCCGCCCGCCGTAGCGGGCCGTCATACCGGCCCGCCGTCAGGAGCCGCCGTAAAGAAGCCTCCGCCCGAGAACGGGTGCCGCCGCCAGGGGCCGCCGTGACGGCTCCTTCGCGGTTTCTCGCCGGACCCCATCATGCCGGGCGCCCGTCCGGGTCCGCCGACCGGGCCGATCACCGTCCTGCACGGCCGGCGCGGCCCCGTGCGCCCCGAGGCGCCGGAGGCTCCCCGCACACAGCGGCGCCGCTCCGCCGTACCCCTGGAGCGGGAGCGGAGCGGCGAGGGCACGACGGTCACTTCAGGAAGACGGTCACTTCAGGAAGTCGGGGACGTCGAGCTCCTCCTCCTGCTCCTCGAAGACGACCGGTCGGCGCTTGGCCGGCTCCGACATGCGGGAGGTGATCGGGGTGGGCGGGTTGGCCGGCTCGGGCGTGGGGCGCGGGATCGACACCGGGCTCGGCGGCTCCTCGGCCACGACCGGCTCGGGGTCGGGAGCGGGCTCGGGGACGCTCTCCACGGGCCGCACCGGCTCGGCCCTGAGCTCCGGCCGCGGCTCGGCCCTCAGCTCGGGGCGCGGCTCCGGCCGGAAGTCCGGCCTCGGCTCCGGACGGGCCTCCATGCGGGGCTCGGTGCGCGGCTCGGTGCGCGGCTCCATGCGCGGCGCGGGCTCGGCCTTCACGGTCGGCGGGGCGACGCTGGGCCGTACCGGCGAGGAGACCGGCGGTGCGGTCGAGGCCGGGCGGTTGGCCGGGCGCGGCAGCTTCTCCACCGGCGGCGGGACGTCGTCGAAGCCGGCGGCGATGACGGTGACCCGCACCTCGTCGCCCAGGGCGTCGTCGATGACCGTGCCGAAGATGATGTTGGCGTCGGGCGCCGCGGCCATGGAGACGAGCTGGGCCGCCTCGTTGATCTCGAACAGGCCGAGGTCCGACCCGCCCGCGATCGACAGCAGCACGCCGTGGGCGCCGTCGATGCTGGCCTCCAGCAGCGGGCTGGAGACCGCCATCTCGGCCGCCGCGACCGAGCGGTCGTCGCCGCGCGCGTGGCCGATGCCCATGAGCGCCGAGCCGGCGCCGGACATGACCGACTTGACATCGGCGAAGTCGAGGTTGATCAGACCGGGCGTGGTGATCAGGTCGGTGATGCCCTGGACACCGGACAGCAGCACCTGGTCGGCCGCCTTGAACGCGTCGAGCACGCTCACCTGGCGGTCGGAGATCGACAGCAGCCGGTCGTTGGGGATCACGATGAGGGTGTCGACCTCGTCGCGCAGCGTCTCGATGCCGGCCTCGGCCTGCATGGCGCGGCGCCGGCCCTCGAAGCTGAACGGCCGGGTGACGACGCCTATGGTGAGGGCGCCGAGCGAGCGGGCGATGTTGGCCACGACGGGCGCGCCGCCCGTGCCGGTGCCGCCGCCCTCGCCCGCCGTCACGAAGACCATGTCGGCCCCCTTGAGGACCTCCTCGATCTCCTCACGGTGGTCTTCCGCCGCCTTGCGCCCCACGTCGGGGTTGGCGCCGGCGCCCAGTCCGCGCGTGAGCTCGCGGCCCACGTCGAGTTTGACGTCGGCGTCACTCATCAGCAGCGCCTGGGCGTCGGTGTTTATCGCGATGAACTCGACGCCCTTGAGTCCCTCTTCGATCATCCGGTTGACGGCGTTGACTCCGCCGCCGCCGATGCCGACAACCTTGATGACCGCGAGGTAGTTCTGCGGTGCTGCCACGACGAGGGGCCTTTCCGCTCGTTTACTTGCCATTTCGGTGCGGATGTCTCCGCGTTCTTCAGTTCGGGTAAGTCTCAACCTCAAGTTGAGATTTAGATTTATGTCAACTTGAGGATTGATACGGACAGTAGGAGTTACGCTCCGGGCGGGTCAACTAACCGCGCCGCAAGCACGTCCGGCGTGTCGCGGGCTGTCCGTTTCGCTCTGTGGTCTCGCCAGGTCGGGGCACTCCTCCGCCGCACGTCCCGCGTACAGGCTCTCACGACCGGGCCGCCGGCGCGCACAGGCGCGGCGGATCATCCGCGCACGCCCTGATCGGGCGGCGGAAACGCCCCGCGGGAAAGATCGGTAAGGATCATTACCGGATGCCCGCGATAAGATCACTTGAGGGTCACCACGTCCGGCGAGCTGACGTCGTACAGGTCCGCCTTGCGGCCCAGCACGCGCGCCAGGATGCGCGCCTTCTCCTCGCCGCGCTCGGCGCCGCCCCAGAACACCGTGCGCCCGTCGGTCAGCTCCAGCGACACGCCCTCGGCCGTGGTGGCGCGGACCTGCCGCACCTTTCCCGACAGGGAGCGGGGCAGGTTCTGCACGACCTTGAGCGCCGCCATCGTCGCCGGGTCGCCAGCGGCCGGCCGGTCGACCTTGAGCACCGGCAGCCACGCCGGCGCCAGGTCCCTCACCTCGATCACCACGCCGTGCGCGTCGATCAGCGCCGCCCGGCCGCCCACCGGCAGGGAGGCGACCGGCCGCCGCTCGGTGACCTGGATGCGCAGCGTCCCCGGCCAGACCCGGTCGGCCTTGGCCGTGGCGAGCTGCGGGAGGGTGAGGACGCGCGCCTCGACCTCGTCCAGGTCGACCGTGGCCAGCGGATGCAGGCCGGGAACGGCGGCCTTCTCCTTGACCCGGTCCTCGGGCACTGTGAGATTTCCCACGATCTCCACAGATCGGACGCCGAGGACGGGCGAGAAGAACACCAGCCACGCCGCGACGCCCACCACCCCGACCGTCAGCAGCACCAGCAACGCCGTCCGCGCCCTCATCACTCCCCCGGCTCCACGACACCCGGCTCCACGACCGCCCGGCGTTCACCACCGCCGGCTCAAGGACGGCACCACCGATCTCCGGGCCGGAGCGGCCGTGGGACCGAACTTACGCCGCATCCCACCCGTACCGCCCGAGGCGCGCCCGGAGCGTCCCTTCGCCCCACGCGCGAGGGGCGGGTCAGCGGCCGGACAGCTCCGCGAGGATCTGCGGGCCCAGCTCGGTCACGTCGCCGGCGCCCATCGTCAGCACGATGTCGCCCGGCCGGGCGCGGGAGGCCGCCAGCGACGGCACCGCGGACCGGTCCGGCGCGTACGCGACCCGCTCGGCGGGCAGGGGCACGCGGCCCGCGACCATCGCCCCCGACACCCCGGGCTCCGGGTCCTCGCGGGCGCCGTACACGTCGAGCACGATCACCTCGTCGGCCAGCGCGAGCGCCGTGCCGAAGTCGTCGGCGAAGAACCGGGTGCGCGAGTACAGGTGCGGCTGGAAGATCGCGACGACCCGTCCGTCGCCGGAGTAGGACGCCACGACGTCGCGCGCGGCCCGCAGGTCGGCGGCCAGCTCGGTCGGGTGGTGGGCGTAGCTGTCGAACACGGCGACGCCGCCCGCCTCCCCCTTGGACTCGAAGCGCCGCTTGGCCCCGCCGAAGGCGGCGAGCCCGTCCCTGATCTCCTCGAACGGCAGGCCCAGCTCGTCGGCCACGGCGATCACCGCGGTGGCGTTGAGCGCGTTGTGGGCGCCGGGGACGGCCAGCCGGACGTCGCCGCGCCCCTCGATGGTGAACCTCGTGCCGAACCCGTCGGGCCGCACGTCCGTCACGCGCAGGTCGCCGGCCGCTCCGTACGTGCGCACGCGCAGGCCGCGCGCCCGCGCCGTCTCGGCCAGCTCCGCCGCGCCGGGGTCGTCGGCGCAGGCGATGAGCAGCGAGCCGATCCGCTCGGCGAAGCGGGCGAAGCTGTCGTGGACGGCGCGCGGGTCGCCGTAGTTGTCGAGGTGGTCGGCCTCGACGTTGGTGACCACGGCGATGTCGGGGGCCAGCATGAGGAACGACCCGTCGCTCTCGTCGGCCTCGGCGACGAACACCTCTCCGGAGCCCTCGTCCGCGCCGAGCCCGGTGGTGACGAGCTGGCCGCCGACGCAGTAGGACGGGTCGGCGCCGCACTTCTGCAGCGCCACGGTGAGCATCGAGGAGGTGGTGGTCTTGCCGTGGGTGCCGGCGACGGCGACGGCGGTGCGCCCGGCCATCACGGAGGCGAGCGCGGCGGCCCGCGGGATGATGCGCAGCCCCTGCTTGAGCGCCTCGCCGAGCTCCGGGTTGGAGTCGCGGATCGCGGTGGAGACCACGACCGTGTCGACGTCCTTGATGTGGGAGGCGGCGTGCCCGATGTGGACGGTGGCGCCCAGCCGGCGCAGCTCGCCCACGAGGTCGCTGCTGCGCGCGTCGCTCCCGGACACGCGCACGCCGCGCTTGATCAGGATGCGGGCGATGCCCGACATGCCGGCACCGCCGATGCCGATGAAGTGCACCCGGCCCAGGTCCTCGGCGGCGATGGGATCGACCAGCTTGACCAGACTCATCCGGCTATCTCCAAGACTTTCCTTGCGAGCATGATATCGGCGTCCTTGCGCCCCAGTCGGGAGGCCGCCTCGGACATGACCGCGACCCGCTCGGGGTCGCGCAGGATCGGCAGCACGTGGTGGACGATCCACTGGGGGGACAGGTCCGCGTCGTCGACCACGAACCCGCCGCCGCCCGCCACGATGCGCTCGGCGTTGAGCCGCTGCTCGCCGTTGCCGTGGGGCAGCGGCACGTACGCGGCGGGCAGCCCTACCGCGGTCAGCTCGGCACAGGTCAGCGCACCGCCCCGGCACAGGGCGAGGTCGGCCGCCGCGTAGGCCAGGTCCATGCGGTCGACGTACGGCAGCAGGACGTACTGGGGGTCGCCGGGCGGCGGCTCGTGGTCGGGGACGTTGTCCGGGCCGAGCACGTGCAGCACCTGGATGCCGGCCGCGCGCAGGGCGGGGGCCGCGGCCAGCGCCGCCTGGTTGATCGACCGCGCGCCCCGCGAGCCGCCGAAGACGAGCAACGTGGGCCGGTCGTTCTCCAGGCCGAACCAGGAGCGGGCCTTGTCGCCCGTGGACAGCCGGTCCAGGGTGGCGATCTCGCGGCGCAGCGGGGTGCCGATGTAGGCGGCTCCGGCCAGGGCCGGCTCGGGGAAGCCGCTGAAGACGTGGTCGGCGAGCCGCGCGCCGAGCCGGTTGGCCAGGCCCGGACGCGGGTTGGCCTCGTGGACGACGATCGGCAGGCCGCGCCGCTTGGCGGCCAGGTAGGCGGGCGTGGCGACGTACCCGCCGAATCCGACGAGGATGTCGGCCGAGACGCGGTCGAGGACCGCGGCGACGGCGTTGACGGCGCCCGCCAGCCGGCCGGGCACCGTGAGCAGGCGCGGGGTGAGCGCCCTGGGCAGCGGGACGGCCGGCACGAGATCCAGGTCGTAGCCGCGGGCCGGGACGAGCTGTGTCTCCAGGCCCCGCTCGGTGCCCACGCACGTGATGCCGACAGCCGGGTCCAGACGGCGCAGCGCGTCGGCAAGGGCGAGCGCCGGCTCGATGTGGCCGGCCGTCCCGCCCCCGGCGAGGACCACCCTCATGTCCACTCCCTACCGTCGTGCCCCGACCGTCGTGCCCTGGCGCCGTGCCCTGCCTCTGGCGATGCCGCCCAGGCCCAGCCAGCTTAGGGCCCGCAGGACCGGTCCGGGGCCACGGGCCGCGAGGGCCTCGCGGGCGCCCGGCTCGCGTTTGGCGAACGACAGCAGCATGCCGAGCGCGGCGAGCGTGGGCAGCAGGGCCGACCCGCCGTACGAGACGAGGGGCAGCGGGATGCCGGTGATGGGCAGCACGCCGAGGACGGCGCCCATGTTGACGATGGCCTGACCGGCGATCCAGGCCACGATCGCGGCGGCGGCCAGCCTGACGAACGGGTCGTTGACCCGGGTGGCCACGCGCAGCCCCGCGTAGCCGAGCAGGCCGAACAGCGCCACGACCACCAGGGTCCCCATGAGGCCGAGCTCCTCGCCGAGGATGGCGAAGATGAAGTCGCTCTCGCCGTGGGGCAGCCAGCTCCACTTGGCCCGGCTGCTGCCCAGGCCGAGCCCGAACCAGCCGCCGGAGCCCATCGCGATCTGCCCCTGCACCGCCTGGTAGCCGTAGCCCTGCGCGTCCGCCCACGGGTCGAGGAACGAGCTGATGCGGGCCATCCGGTACGGCTCGACCCTGATCATGATCATGGCGGCCAGCACGGCGAGGGCCAGGATGCCGGCGAACAGCTTGATCGGAGCCCCCACCACCCACAGCAGCGCCAGGAAGATCATGAACAGCACGAGGGTCGTGCCGAGGTCGCGGCCGAGCATGACCATGACGGCCAGGATCACCGTGCCGGGCATGAGCGGGATCAGCATGTGCCGCCACTCGATGCGGCCGTGCCGGGCCCGCCGGGCCAGCAGGTCGGCTCCCCACAGCGCGAGCCCCAGCTTGGCCGGCTCGGACGGCTGGAGGGTGAGCGGGCCGACGTAGATCCAGCGCTGCGCGCCCAGCTCGGACGAGCCGATGAACAGCACCATGACCAGCGCGATGATCGACAACGCCATCAGGGGATAGCCGGCCCACCGGAAGAACCGGTGCGGCAGCCGCGAGCAGGCCCACATGACGGGCACGCCCAGCGCCGCCGAGAACGACTGCTTGATGAACCAGGAGAACGGGTTGCCGGTCTTCTGCATCGCCTCGATGCTGGAGGCCGACAGCACCATCATCAGCCCGAGCGCGAGCAGTAGGGCGCTGCACCCGATGATGAGGTAGTACGTGGTCAGCGGCTTGCCCAGCAGCTCCCGCAGCGACGCGAGGTGCTCGCGCGCCCAGCCGGACGGTCCCTCGACGGCGCTCTGGCGCGGCCGGTCCTCGGTGGTGGCGCTCACGTGGCGGCCTTCAGCTCGCGTACGGCACGCGCGAAGGCCTCCCCCCGGGCCGGGTACCCGGCGAACATGTCGAGCGACGCGCCGGCCGGGGAGAGCAGCACGGTGTCGCCCGGACGGGCCAGGCGGGCGGCTTCGGTGACGACTCTGTCCATCGCACCAGTGTCTTGGGCGGGGATGTCCACCACGGGGACATTCGGGGCGTGTCGCGCGAGTGCTTCGGCGATGACGCCCCGGTCGGCGCCCAGCAGCACGGCCCCGCGCAGCCTCGGGGCGGCCCGGCGCACCAGGTCGTCCACGTCGGCGCCCTTGAGCTGGCCGCCCGCGATCCACACGATCGACGGGTAGGCCGACAGGGCCGCCGCCGCGGCGTGCGGGTTGGTGGCCTTGGAGTCGTCCACGTAGTCCACCTCGCCGATGCGGGCGACGTGGGCGATGCGGTGCGGGTCGGGCACGAAGTCGCGCAGGCCCTGCCGTACGGCGGAGGCCGGCACGCCGGCGGCGCGGGCGAGCGCGGCGGCGGCCAGGGCGTTGGCCACGTTGTGGGGGGCCAGCGGGCGCACGTCGGCCAGCGTGGCCAGCTCCTCGGCGGCCTCCATCGGGTCGGCGACGAACGCCCGGTCCACCAGGAGGTCCTCGACCACGCCCACCTGGCCGGGCCTCGGCACGCGCAGCGTGAAGCCGACGGCTCCCGGGTACGGCTCGGCCAGCCGGGCGGCCTCGGGGTCGTCGGCGTTGTAGACGACGGTGCCGGCCCGCTCGAAGATGCGGCCCTTGGCGGCGGCGTACGCCTCCATCGAGCCGTGCCAGTCGAGGTGGTCGGGCGCGACGTTGAGGACCGCGGCCGCCAGCGGGGCCAGCGAGCCCGACCAGTGGAGCTGGAAGCTGGACAGCTCGACCGCCAGCGCGTCGTACGGCTCCCCGGAGGTACGGGTGACGGCCCGGATGGCGGGCTCGCCGACGTTGCCCACGGCGAGCGCCCGGCGTCCGGAGGCGAGCAGGATGGACGTCAGCATGCGCACGGCGGTGGTCTTGCCGTTGGTGCCGGTGAGGGCGAGCCAGGGGGCCGCGCCGGCGGGGCGCAGCCGCCAGGCCAGCTCGACCTCCCCGACCACCTCGATGCCCGCGCGGAGGGCGGCGGCGATCAGCGGGTGGTGGGGCGCCCAGCCGGTGGTGACGAGCCGGGTGACGCCCTCGGGGAGCTCCGCGGCGCCGAAGCGCACCTCGACGCCCAGCGGGGCCAGCTCGGCGGCGGCCCGGAGCTGGCGCTCCCCCTCGGCGGCCTCCACGACCACGACCCGCTCCCCGCGCCTGGCCAGCACCTCGGCCACGGCGACGCCGGACACCCCGAGCCCGGCGACGCAGGTAAGGCCGGCGCCGGGGCCGCTCGGCGACGGGGACGGGCTCACCGCGGCATCCACTCGACGTAGAACAGGCCGAGGCCGAGGGCCGCGCACAGCATGGCGATCAGCCAGAACCGGACCACGATGGTGGTCTCCGCCCAGCCCTTCAGCTCGAAGTGGTGCTGGAGCGGCGCCATCCTGAACACGCGTTTCCCGGTCATCTTGAAGAAGCCCACCTGGATGATGACCGACATCGTGATGATCACGCACAGCCCGGCGAGGATGATGAGCAGGAGCTGCGTGCGGGTGGCGATGGCCAGGCCGGCGAGCACGCCGCCCAGCGCCAGGGAGCCGGTGTCGCCCATGAAGATCTTGGCCGGGGGCGCGTTCC
Organism: Nonomuraea sp. NPDC050733; assembly: GCF_040654215.1. Taxonomy (NCBI): domain Bacteria; kingdom Bacillati; phylum Actinomycetota; class Actinomycetes; order Streptosporangiales; family Streptosporangiaceae; genus Nonomuraea; species Nonomuraea sp. NPDC050733. Next base: position 83,742 of record NZ_JBFAHO010000028.1, read on the forward strand.
ACCACAGGAACCCGATCAGCGCACCGAGCACGGCGGCGGCCACCACGGCCAGGTCGAGCGGGTCGCGCACCCAGTAGCAGTTGGGGCCGAGCTGGTCGATGCAGTTGTTGCGCAGCTGCCAGTTGCCGATCAGCACGTACGCGGCCAGGACCACGCCGGTCGCGCCGCTGGCCAGGCCGTCGAGGCCGTCGGTGAGGTTCACCGCGTTGGAGAAGCCGACGATCATGATCAGCACCCAGACGGTGAACCCTATGAGGCCGATCGACGGCGGCCCGAAGTCACGCAGGAAGGACAGCCTGGGCTCGGCGGGCGTGATGCCGTAGACGTTGGCGTTCTGGGTGACCATCACGGCGAAGATCGCGCCGACCACGAGCTGGCCGAGCGCCTTGGCGCCGCTGCGCAGGCCCAGGCTGCGCTGCTTGTAGATCTTGATGAAGTCGTCGAGGAAGCCGACCGCGCCGAGGCCGGTCATCAGGAACAGCACGAGCAGGCCCGAGACGGTCGGCGGCGCCAGCGTGGCGAGGTGGGAGCCGCCGTAGGCCAGCAGCGAGGCCAGCACGATGACGATGCCGCCCATGGTGGGGGTGCCGCGCTTGTCGTAGTGGCCGGACGGGCCCTCCTCGCGGATCTCCTGGCCGTAGCCACGACGGGAGAGCAGCCGGATGGCCAGGGGGGTGCCGAGCATCGACAGGATGAGTCCCACCGCGCCGGCGATGATGATGTTGGTCACTGGGTGGCACCCCCGAGCAGCAGCTCGGCCGTCCTCTCGAGGCTCATCGCGCGGGGCCCCTTGACGAGCACGACGTCGCCGGGCCGCAGCCACTGCGACACCTGCGCCGCGGCGGCCTCCGCGTCGGGAACGTGCACGATCGGCATGTCGGTCGTTCCGGACATGTCGGTTACTTGGGTGTGGGTCTCCCGCGGGTCCGGGGACGCCCCGTGGCCGCCGGCCGCCGCGAACGCGCCCTCCAGCACCGGGCCGGCGTCCGGGCCGGCGACGACCAGCCCCGCCAGGCCCGCGCCGCCCGCCAGGCGGCCCAGGTCCGTGTTGAGCGCCCTGCTGTCCTCGCCCAGCTCCCGCAGGGCGGCGATGACGGCGAAGCGACGCCTGCCACCGCCCAGCGTGCCGAGCGCCGCGAAGGCGGCCCGCATGGAGTCGGGGTTGGCGTTGTACGCGTCGTTGATCACGGTCACGCCGTCGGGCCGGTCGGTGACCTCCATCCGCCACCGGCTGCGCGGGGTCGCCTCGCTCAGCTCCGCGGCGATGGTGGCGACCGGCAGGCCCAGCTCGTAGGCCGCCGCGGCGGCGGCCAGGGAGTTCTCGACCGCCGGCTCGCCGTACAGCTGGAGGGTGATGCGCGCCGAGCCGGAAGGGGTGGTCAGCGTGTACGAGGCGCGGCCGCGCTCGTCCATCGTGACGTCCTCGGCGCGGATGGCGGCCTCCGGCGAGCGCCCGAACAGGGTGACCCGCGCCTCGGTGCGCGAGGCCATCGCGCGCACCAGCGGGTCGTCGGCGTTGAGCACGGCGACGCCGGTGCCCGGCAGGGCCTCGACCAGCTCGCCCTTCGCCTTGGCGATGGCCTCCTTGCCGCCGAACACGCCGAGGTGGGCGGTGCCGACGTTGAGGACCACGCCGATGCGGGGCGGCGCGATGCGGGTCAGCGCGCGGATGTGGCCGATGTTGCGGGCGCTCAGCTCCAGCACCATGAACCGGGTCTCGTGGTCGGCCTTGAGCACGGTCAGCGGGTGGCCGATCTCGTTGTTGAACGAGCCGACCGGCGCGATCGTGGCCCCCATGCGGGCCGTCAGCCGGGCCAGCAGGTCCTTGGTGGTGGTCTTGCCGGCCGAGCCGGTCACGCCGACCACGGTGGCGTCGGGCAGCGCAGCGGCGTGCGCGGTGGCCAGGGCGGCCAGCGCGGCGGCGGTGTCGGGCACCACGACCGCGGGCGCGTCGACCGGCCGGCTCGCGAGCACCGCGACGGCTCCGGCCCGGACCGCCTGGGCGGCGTAGTCGTGACCGTCGACGCGCGCGCCCTTGAAGGCGACGAACAGCGATCCCGGTCCGACGTCCCGCGAGTCGATCACCACCGGGCCGCGGACCACCGCGCGGGGGTCGGCCATGCCCGACAGGGCCCCCGAGGTGATCTCGGCGATCCTGGCCAGAGGCAACGGGATCATGCGTGCTTCCTGCTTTCCTTGCGTGCGTCGATCGCCCGGGCGACGACCTCCCGGTCGTCGAAGGGGATCACCTCGCCTGAAATGTACTGACCCTGCTCGTGGCCCTTGCCCGCCACCACGATCACGTCGCCGCGGCCGGCCCGGCCGACCGCCAGCTCGATCGCGGCCGCGCGGTCAGGCTCAATGATCACATGAGCACGGTCCTGCTGCGGAACGCGGAGCGCTCCGTCCATCATCGCGGCCAGGATGGCCAGCGGATCCTCGGAACGGGGATTGTCACTGGTGAAAATCGCCACATCGGCCAGCCGGGCCGCGGCCTCGCCCATGAGCGGCCGCTTGCCCGTGTCGCGGTCGCCGCCGCAGCCGATCACCACCGTGAGCCGGCTCGCGGTGACCTCCCGCAGCGAGAGCAGCACCGACTCGACCGCGCCCGGCTTGTGCGAGTAGTCGACGACGGCCTGGAACTCGTCGCCCGCGTCGGTGACCCGCTCCATCCGGCCGGGCACCCCGGTGAGCGTGCCGACACCGTGGACGGCCGTCTGGAGCGGCACGCCGGACTCGACGAGGGTGACGACGGCGCCGAGCGCGTTGGCCACGTTGAACGGGCCGGGCAGCGAGATCTGCGCGTCGGCCTCGACCCCGCCGGGGCCCACCACGCGGAACGAGCTGCCGTCGGCGCCGAGCCGCGTGTCGAGCGCCCGCCAGGACGCCTCCGGGTCGCCGAGCGCCGAGAACGTGGTCATCGGCACCTTGGCCCGCGACAGCAGCTCCCGGCCGTGCGGGTCGTCGAGGTTGGTGACGCCCACGCGGCACATCTCGGGCTGGAAGAGCCGCACCTTGGCGGAGAAGTAGTCGTCGAGGTCCTTGTGGAAGTCGAGGTGGTCCTGCGACAGGTTGGTGAACAGCGCCACGTCGTAGAAGACGCCGTCGACCCGGCCGAGCGCCAGCGCATGGCTGGAGACCTCCATGGCCGCCGCCGTCACACCCCGCTCCCGCATGAGGGCGAACAGGCCGTGCAGGTCCGACGCCTCCGGCGTGGTCAGCCGCGGCTGGAACGCCAGGCCGCCCGCGTGGATCTCGACGCCGCCGACCAGGCCCGTGGTGTGGCCGGCCGCCCGCAGCCCGGCCTCCAGCAGGAACGTGGTGGTGGACTTGCCGCTGGTGCCGGTGACGCCGAGCACCTGGATGTCGTGGGCCGGCTGGCCGTACACCCAGGAGGCGATCTGCCCGAGCAGGGCGCGCGGATCGGGCACGACCAGCACCGGCAGCCCGGTGGCGACGGCCCGCTCGCGGCCCGCCTCGTCGGTGAGGACGGCCGCGGCGCCGCTCGCCATGGCCTGCGCCGCGAAGGCCGCGCCGTGCGCCTGCCGGCCGGGCAGGGCCACGTAGAGATCGCCGCGCCGCACCTCGCGCGAGTCGATGGTGACGCCGGTCAGCGCGGCGTGGGGCGACCTCGCCGAGCCGGGCTCGGCGTCGAGCATGGTCGCCAGCCCGGTCAGCGGACGGGGCGGACTGGTCGTTGGACGCATAGACGACGGGGGACGCACGGCGGCAGCGTACCTTTCCCGGTCACTGTCCCGCGCGGGTCCGCACCGCGGGCGCGGTGGAACCCGTGGGCGGGATCTTCCTGCTCTTGATGGCGAACGTCATCACATCCTTGAACACGGGCGCGGCGATCTGCCCGCCGAAGTGACCGTTCTTCGGGTTCTGCAACACCGACAGCACCACGAGCCGGGGCGCGTCGGCGGGGCTGAACCCCGCGAATGAGGCAGTATAGCCGTCGTAACGGCCCAACTGCTGATCGTAGCGGTCCGCGGTGCCCGTCTTGCCCGCCACCCGGTATCCGGGGATGGCGGCCAGCTCGCCGGTGCCCTGGGCGCTCACCGCGGCCTCGAGCATGGTGCCGATCTCCTTGGCGGTCCTCTCGCTGACCACCCGGGTCTTCCTGCCCGGAGCCGACGGGACGAACCTCCCGGACGCGTCGGTCGTGCCCGCGACGATCTGCGGGTCGATCTTCACGCCGCCGTTGGCGATCGTCTGGTACACGCTGGCCATCTGCAGCGCGGTCACCGACACGCCCTGCCCGTAGGCGACCGTGCAGCTCTGGCTGCCGGACCAGGTCTTGTAGTCGGGCAGCAGCCCGGCCCCGGCGCCGGGCACGCCGCCGCCGGGCGCCGCGCCGAAGCCGAACGCCCTGAGCATCCGGTACAGCCGCTCGCTGCCGATCTTGCGGGCGGCCATGATGGTCGCGACGTTGCTGGACTGGGCCATGGCCTCGCGGAACGTCATCGCCTCGGCCGGATGCGGGTGGGCGTCGCGCAGCACCCGGTCGGCACACTTGATGTTGTCCTTGACCTGGAAGACCGTGTCGGGGCTCACCACGCCGGCCTCCAGGGTCGCCGCCGCGGTGATGACCTTGTTGGTGCTGCCCGGCTCGAACACGTCGGCGGCGGCCCGGTTGACGTACAGGCTGGCCGGGGACTTGCTCCAGTTGTTCAGGTCGAGCTCCGGGGTGTTGGCCATGGCGATGATCTGCGCCGTCCGCACGTCCATGACGATGACGGTGCCGCTGCTCGCGCCGGCCTCCTTCACCTGCTCGGTGAGGGCCCGCTGGGCGGCCCACTGGATGTCGCGGTCGATGGTCAGCCGCACGTCGCGGCCGTCCACCGGGGCGGTGCGCTGGGTGCTGGTCATGGGGATGGGCTGGCCGTCACGGCCCGTCTCGGCCCGCTGCTCGCCGTCGCGGCCGGCCAGCAGGGAGTTCTTGGTCGCCTCGATGCCGCCGAGGCCCTTGCCCTCGTCGCCGACGAACCCGATCAGACTGCCCGCCAGGTCGCCCGCCGGGTAGAGCCGCCGGTAGGTCTTCTTCGCGGTCAGCCCCGGGACGCCGGCCTTCAGCAGGCGGCTCGCGACGACCGGGTCGACGTCCCGGGCCAGCAACTGGTAGCGGGTGCTGGCCTGGGCCAGCTTGGCGGCCATCTCCTGCTCGGTCCTGCCCAGGTGCGCGGCGAGGGCCTGGGCGACCACGGGCCGCGCGGGGACGGGCACCACGGTGGGGTCGATGGCGATCTCGCGCGCCTCGGCGGTGACGGCCAGCGGGTGGCCGTTGACATCGGTGATCGTGCCGCGCTTGGCGGGGATCTGCTGGGTCTGCAGGCGCTGGTCGGCGGCCCGCGCCTCGTACACCTTGGAGTCGAGGCCCTGCATCTGGATCAGCCGGCCGGCGAAGATCGACAGGATGAAGGTCATGCCGATGAGCCCCACGTTGATGCGCCGGCGCGGGCTGCCGAGACGCAGCACGAGGGGCGGCTTGGCGGGCCGGGACGACGGCGGCCTGCGCCCGCCGCCGCGGCCGCCACCATCACGGCCGCCACCGTCGCGGCCTGCGGCGGCGCGTTCGAGCAGTGCGCCGAGGCCGCGCCCGAAGGGGCTGGAAGGGCCGCCGCGGCGGGGAGCGCCTCCCCGCGGCCCGCCGGGGCCGTCCTTGGGCGCGCGTCCCCTGAGCCGCTCCTGGCCGTCCTGGGGCATCCTGCCCTGAGCGGCTCTGCCCTGGGGTGACCTGCCGTGGGCGGCCCGGTCCTGGGAGCCACGGTCGTGCGGGTCGCGGTCGTGCACGCCTCGGTCTTGAGGATCTCGGCCCTGGGGCACGCGGCCACGCGGGTCGCGGTCCCGTTCCCGCTCTCTGTCCCTGGAGCGGTCCTGGGCGGTGGCGCGGTCGCGGGGGTCGCGGTCCTGGGAGGGGGCCCTGCGTGTGCCCTGCGGCCCGTCCTGGCGGGCACGGCCGTGAACACCCGGCTCCCCGGCGTCGGCGCGGTCGCGTCCGGCCGGCCCCTCGGCCTCCGCGCGCGTACGGCCCCGTCCGGCCGGGGTGTCGTCGTCCTGCCGGGCGCGGGCCGCCCGCCCCGAGGCCTCCTGGCGTGAGCGGGCGCGCGGGCCGTCACCGTCGTCCTGGCGTCGGGCGCGGGCCTGCGGGGCGTCGTCGCGCGCTCCCCGGACGGGCGGGAGGTCGCCCGCGCCCTGCGCCGCTGGCCGCGCTGTTGCAAGCAACGGTCACCGCGCTAGGCCTCGTCGATGGCAAGTCCCT
>NZ_JBFAHO010000029.1:0-88866 GCF_040654215.1 Nonomuraea sp. NPDC050733
TACACACCCCCCCTCTTGGGGGCCGCGGGCTGCCGCGCACTGGGGGGCCGCCCGGGTCACCCCCCCCGCCGCGCCCCCTGCGGCCGCGCGCCGACCCCTCGACCCCCCGACTCTGGCCGCCCCGCGCCCGGTTCCCCTCCGCCCCATGCCGCAGCCCTGCGCCACGGGCGCCGTGGGGTCCTCACAGGCCCTCCCGGCTGAGGATGTCCGCTCTCCTCAGCCGGGAGGTTCCATCCGCCCGGCTCCCCGCCATGCAGCCAGTCGAGAGAGCGGACGCAGACGCCAGCGTCTGCGTCACCTGCTCCGCATCGTGCTGGTGCCGGGCGTTCACCGCGGGCCGGATTCCGCAGCCTCCGGCCCGCGGCCCGATGACCAAGTCCGTGCCAAGGCGGCAGCGGAGGCGGCGAAGGCGCTTGAGAAGGCTTGCCGCACCTACGCCGCGAATCTGCACGCCGAGACCGGCGGGAGATGGGTGGGCGACTACGGCGTGGGGAGCCGCCTCATCACCGCCTTCTTCTGCGGGGAAGCTGGTCCAGGGGGAGCCAGGCGCAAGGGGCGAACGCCGGAGGAGCTGCGGGCGCGGCTCATCGAGGCCGATCCCGTGCTGGCGAAGCTCTGGCTTCCACCCATCCATACACCGCAGCACGCAGCTCCCGAGCGTGCTGGCGGCCACGAGCGCGATCGGCAGCCCATACCCACAAACCGCGCGCAGGCTCACCCCATCGTGCGGACGGCTGGCTGGTCGGAGAGGGAAAGCGGCGTCGGCACGGCGGTCGCCGCTGCCGCTCCCCCCAGCAGAACACCGCGCTGGGCAGGAGACACACAGTCGTGACCACAACCTCCTTCAAATACAGCCGCTCCACGGAGCGCCTGGTGATCCTCATCGCGCCAACCTGGGGCCAAGGCCCGCCGATCGTCCACCTGGAGCACACCAGCAGCTCAACTCTGCTAGCCAGCCGCATGGCGAATCTCGGTGGCCAGAGCGTGGAGGAGTGGCTGGCAGCGCAAGACGTGACGCTCTGCCGTGAGGGGTGGGGTCCGGCCACCCGCCATGCCGGCATCATCCGTTAGCCCCGTGCAACCAAGAGAAGACGAGGGCTGGCGCACCTGCACCGGCTCCGCTACGGCCGCTGATGCCTGACCGTGCTCGACAGCATCAGCGGCCACCTGGCCGACGCTAGCCGCAGTCCGCGGCTGGGGCCCAAGGAAGGGACACGTGATGGTCCAGGCAAGTTGCGTGCGCGAGGAGAACAGAGTCTTCTCCGGCGGCATCTGGGAGGACAAGTACGGCTACGCCAGGGCGGTAGTGGCAGGGCCGTGGGTCGTGGTCTCCGGATGCACGGCCACGGTCGATGGTCAGGTCCAGCACGAGGAAGATGCCTACCTGCAAGCCACGACGGCCTTCGGCATCGCGCTCAACGCGATCGAGGTGGCTGGCCTGACCAGGGAGGACGTGGTCATGGTGCGCTACTACGTGGTGGATGACAGCGACTACGACGCGGTCGGAACAGCGCTGTCGGAGGTACTCGGGCACGTCAGGCCGGCGTGCACAGGCGTCAAGGTGGCGGGGCTGATCGACAAGCGGATGCTGGTTGAGATCGAGATTGAGGCGTTTCGGGGATAAGTCGCGGGTCGAGTCACCCCCTCTCTGCGCAGCGCCACTCCGCGGTCCGGTGCCCCGAGCTCGGTCCATCAGGCGGTTCCTAGGGTCCCTCCGGCCAGGAGCACAGACGACCACGTAGACCATCACACAGAGCAACCGACCCAACGCTCCCGGCGACACAGCCGGGTGGCACCACGGACACCATTCGACCCAACAGAAGGAACGGAAGTGCACCAGCACCACGCACTGTCCCCTCAACCAAGGAGTACAGCATGATCCAGCACGACTCCAGGCCGCCGGCCTTCATCACCTTGTCGAAGGAGCTCGAAGCCGCTCTGATCGAGATCGGAGGTGCGCTCCCCGCTTGGGACATGGCTGGTTCCTTCCTGGCGGATGCCACGCTCAAGCGGTACCAGGCGGACATGGAGTCCGTGCCGCTGGTCAAGGAGACCGTCGCGCAGCTGCGCGACGCGCTGACCGCAGAGGGCGGCGGATACGCCGTGCTGCGCCTTGGAAACCTCGCCAAGGCGCTGGGAGCCGACGACCGGTTCCTGCGGCTGGCGACGGCCTTCGCGGCCGAAGTGGCCGTCCCCTTCTCGCCCTTCCCGCGGTGGCCCCTCTGGAAGGACATCGGGGTCAAGGTCGACAAGGACCCCGGCAAGTCCAGCGGCATCGGGTACAACGCGTTCCACATGGACCTGGTGAACGCGACCCGGCCCCCGGACTACACCACGCTCCTGTGCGTCCGCCCCGACCCGCTCGGCGGCGGCCCCAGCATCCTCTCCGACCCCCACGCGGCGGTGGCGCGGCTGTCGGAGAACAGCCGCGCCCTGCTGTCCGAGGCGGCCTACCACTACGGAACCTTCTTCGACCTGCACGGCGTCGGCGACGAGTACAAGCCGTTTCCGATCCTGGACGACTCCGACTCGGGCGAGGGGTTCGTCCGGTTCACCGCCAAGATGTTGGAGAGGTCCGAGCTCGGCCAGGCGCACGCCGACGCCGCCAGGGAGCTCGCCGAGGAGCTCGTCCGGGGGCAGGTCTCCTTCATGCTCCAGTCCGGGGACTACCTCATCGTGAACCAGCGCCGCTTCCTGCACGGTCGGGAGGCGCTCCACAGCGGTCAGGAGACCGTCCAGGTCACCGACCGACGACTGCTCCTCCAGATGTTTCTGCGCGCGCCGGCCGGAGTCGGCTCGGCCGCGTAGCCGGCCGAGCCGACTCCGGTGACCCGTCGAGTCCCGCCCCCGGGCCCAGCCCCCGAGCACGCGGCACGCCCGCGGGGCGGGGCCCGGTCGGGCATCCCCGGAAACGGTCGCGCGGGCGTGCCGGGCCCGGAAGCGGACCTAGATGCGGGAGTTGCGCAGCGACTGCCACACGGCGCCAGCCAGCGCCTGCGTGGCCCGCAGGACCGACAGATGCTCGTGCTCGCGGTACACGGCCCAGTTGTACTGCACGAGCGACAGCTTGTTGGAGGAGAGCGATCCCGCCCGGTGGGCCCGGTACACCGCAAGCGGCTCAGCCAGACCCCGGGCGACAGCGCCGTCCCGCATGATCGACAGCCACAGCGCGTAGTCCTGGCGCTTGCGCATCTCCGGCATCAGCCTCGTGCCCAGGACGTTGCGGTCGTACATGGCCGTCAACGCGCCGATGTAGTCCCGGCGCAGCATCGCGCGGTAGTCCACGTACTCCCGCGCACGGACCACCCGCCCGTTCGGGACCCAGTCGGTGCTCTCGCCGGTGAAGTCAGCGTCCATCTTGAAGTAGCTGGTGAACGTCAGCGGCGCATCGCCCTCGGCGGCGAAGGCGAGCTGCTTCTCCAGCTTCGTCGGAAGCCACATGTCGTCGGAGTCGAGGAAAGCCACGTAGTCCCCGCGGGCCCGCTCCATCGCGAGGTTGCGGGCCCGGGCCGCGCCTCCCCGCTCGGGCGCCAACTGCGGCAGAACGCGCTCGTCCTGGGCGGCGAACTCTCGCAGCAGATCCATCGAGCCGTCGGAGGACTGGTCGTCGGTGACCAGCAACTCCACGTCGCTGTGCGTCTGCGTGAGCACCGATCGAACCGCCGCGCCGAGCGTGGCCGCCGAGTTGTACACGGGCATCACGACCGACACCAGGGGCACAGCGCATCTCCTTCCCAGACCAGGAACGACGGTCCATTCAAGCACCGCAACCGAGTAGGAGCTGACATGCAGATAGTCGTTGCTGGTCAGGGCTACGTAGGGCTTCCGCTAGCCGTACGCGCCGCAGAGGTGGGGCATCGCGTGATCGGCTACGACGTGGACCTGCACCGTATCAAGCAGCTCACCGCCGGTGAGTCGTACGTGGAGGATGTGACCTCCTCGCGGCTCCGCGCGGTGCTGGACTCCCGGGCCTACTCCGCGACCGCCGACGTTGCCGCGCTGGCCGGCTTCGACATCGCGGTGATCACCGTGCCGACCCCACTGCGCGACGGCGTGCCCGACTTGACCTACATCGAGTCCTGCGCCCGGACGCTGGGCCGACACCTGCGACCCGGCGCGACCGTGGTCCTGGAGTCCACCAGCTACCCGGGTACCATGCGGGAGCTGCTGCTGCCGATCCTGGAGGAGGCATCGAGCCTGCGGGCTGAGGACTTCCTGGCCGGGTTCAGCCCCGAGCGGATCACCCCCGGCAGCAAGCGGTTCTCGTTCGAGGAGACGCCCAAGCTGGTGTCCGGGATCGACTCGAAATCCCTCGACGCCATCAAGGGTTTCTACGACACCATGTTCGACATCACGGTGCCGGTCTCCACTCCCGAGGTCGCCGAGATGGCCAAGCTGCTGGAGAACACGTTCCGGCTGGTGAACATCTCCATGATCAACGAGCTGGCGATGCTCGCCCATTCTCTCGGCGTGAACATCTGGGAGGCGGTCGACGCCGCCGCAACCAAGCCCTTCGGCTTCACGCGGTTCACCCCAGGGCCGGGAGTCGGCGGGCACTGCCTGCCCGTCGACCCGTTGTTCCTGTCCTGGAAGGTCCACCAGGAGCTCGGCGTCCCTTTCCGGTTCGTGGAACTCGCCGCCGAGGTGAACCATCGCATGCCCGAGTACGTCGTGCAGCGCCTCATGGAAGCGCTCGACAAGCGGCGGATTCCCATCAACGGGGCCCGGATTCTGCTGCTCGGCCTCACCTACAAGGCCAACGCGACTGACCTTCGGGAATCACCGTCCCTGCGGGTGGCCGACCTTCTGCGCGACCTCGGGGCCGAAGTGCGCGGCGCCGACCCCAACATCCCCGGGGGAGACCGCACGGAACTGGCTGTGCTCCTGGTGGACGCGAGCCCGGAGGAGATCGCCAGTGCCGATGCGGTGGTGCTGCTCATGGACCACGTCCTCTTCGACTTCGAGGTGATCCAGGAACACGCGCCCTACGTTCTCGACTGCCGAAACCGGTTGTCGGGCGCGAACGTCGAGGTTCTTTAGCCTCCACGGAATTCCCTGCCGCCTTCCATTTCCAGGAGTTCTCCCTTGCGCGCCGAATGGGAACAGGCCCACACGGACTTCACGATGCCCGTGCAGCGTCGCGCCCCTGCCTCGCTGACCGACAGCGAGAGCGACTGGCGCCAGTATCTGGAGACGGCCCCCAACGGGTGGCTGATCCGGGACAACGCCCTGACCGAGGCGCTGGTGAGCGGTCGGCCACTGCACCTACTGCACACCACCAGGGGCCTGGACGCCATCCGGGCGGGCCGGCAACTGCACATCTCCTCCGGATGCCTGGTCGGGGCCCTGTACTGCTCGCCCCTCACCGCCGAGCGCGGCGGGTTGCGGCCTCACAACCTCGGGGCCTATCTGATGGAGACGAAGAACGACGCCCGGCCCTTGGTCTTCGAGGTCACTCCGGACGCCCCGATCCGGCCCTTGGGCGTTGACTACCTGCATCTCGGCGCGATCCACCTACGGATCTACCAGCGCTACCAGAACTTCCTCACCCCGGCCGAGATCGGCCGGCTCGACCGCATCGCGCTGGCCGGTCTGCGCGGAGCCGCCGAGTTCCTCGACCTCGCCCTGCGCAACGCCTCCGGACGTCCCACTGCGGCGCCGGAGTTCATCGACCGGCTGTCCGAGGCCGTGGCCATGGTGCCGTTCCTCGGCTACCTGTACTTCGAGGTGCTGTCCGAGTACCTGATGCTCCACTCCACTACTCCGGAGACCAAATCCCTCGCCCAGATTGGGGAGTTGAATAACCGGCTCTACAAGAAGCTGGCGTTCTCCGCAGTGGACACCATGGGCGAGCTGTTCGACCTGTCCCGATTCGCGCCACGCCATGACCGGCTCGTTCAGCTGATCGACGGCATAGAACCGGATCTCAGCGCGGGAGTTGCGGAGTACGTACGACGGCGGCTGTCCCACCTTCTCACCCTGACCGCATTACACCCGTCCCAGGATGCGGCGGCGGTCAGCTTCCAGGGCGCCGATCTCGGGATGGTCCAGCAGTTCGCACCGGGGCTGATCGGGCAGATGCTCTTCCGCGAGGTCCGATATCTCCCCCGCTACGCGGAGCTGTACCACTACTTCGAGAAGGCCAAAGCCCTTGAGGCATGGGCCTTCTGGAATCAGCATGGAATACCCACACCCTTCAACGGAATCCTCCCCAAAGGGGAGATCGGAATCCAGCCCGCCTACCCCCGAGCACCGGTCCGAGTGTGGACGGCGGAGCGGGACGGCAGGGGCTATCTGCATCCGATCACGGAGATCCAGGCCACCATCACGCCGCACCTGGCGTCGTGGTCGGCACCTCCCCGTCAGCGCGAGATGAACGAGGTTGCTGCATGACCGCCAAGCTCCGCATCCTAACCGGCATCAACCGGACCGCCGAGCCTTCGTCCGGGAGCACGATCCTCGTCCACGATCTCTACGGCGCGATGCCTGAAATCCACACGACCTTCCTGGGCAGGGCACCGGTCGATCAGGCATGGAAGGCTGCGTTTGATCAGCTGATCACCCTCTCCACGACGAAACGCCCCCAGGGCCCGGACTTCGACCCCTACGTTGACGAGTTGACGCGCGAGGTCGGTGCGCTCATCGAGAAGACCCAGCCGAATGCCATTCACGCCCAGCACCTTGGGTTCGCTCTCAGCCTGGCCTTCACCCGAGCCGCCGGCAACGTCCCGATCATTGCCATCGCCCACGGCCCCGACGTGATGGCGGCCGAGCGCAGCGAGCGGGACCGCGAACTGCTGCACGAGGTCGTCGCCGCGAGTGCCTCGGTCGTAGCGCCGACCGCCGCCCTCGCCGGCCGGATCAAGCAGCTCACCGGAAGGCGGTGCGGCGACCGAATCGCCGTCATCCCGTGGGGCATCCCCCTGGGCGACGTCCGGGTGCGCGAGTACCCGTCCACCGGAACCGGACCGCTGTCTCTGGTGCACGCCGGGCGGCTGGACGACAACAAGTCCACGCTCACTGCCATCGAAGCCCTCGCTCTGACCGACCAGCCGCACCGCTTGACCGTGATCGGCCACGGAATCCTGCGGGAGTACCTGGAACAGCGGGCCGTCGAACTCGGACTCCGCGAGCGGGTTCGGTTCGATCCGTTCCTACCTCGCGCCGAACTGTGGCGCCGTCTGCCGGCCTTCGACGCCTTCGTCTTCACGACCAGGGGTCTGGAGGCGTTCGGTCTGGTGGCCATCGAGGCGCAGGCCCACGGCCTCCCCGTCGTCTACTCCGATGTGGCCGGGATGGTGGAGACCCTGGGTCAAGCCGGTACCCCGTTCACGGCAGGTGACCCGGCGAGCCTGGCGTCCGCGCTCGATCAGCTGGCCCGCGACGTGCAATGGCGCAGAGCTCTGATCCGCGCCGGGCTGGACAACTCCCGCCGGTACGAGGTCACCCACACCGCCAGGCAATTGGCCGACCTGACCGCCAAGGTCGCCTCCGCCGCCCCCGTCTGATCCACCCCATTGCTGCTGGCCGCGACGAGCTGTGGGTCAGCAGCGCGCCGGCCCCGAAGGAGCGAAACGCCAGCTTCTCCCACAGGACGTCGATGAAGGTTGCCAGCACTCCGCAATAGCATCGAAACGCAGAAAGCGCCCCGCCCCTCCCGATGGGGAGGAGCGGGGCGCCGTCATGACATGGCTTATCGCTGGGCAGCGGGGAGGTCGGGCCGCGGCGTGTGCCGGGCCTTCCAGCCGGCGATGGCCGCCAGCGCGGTGGGCAGCAGCGGCAGAGTGATCGCCTCGATCCAGTCGGGAAGGAAAGAGATCATTGACGGGTCGTTGGCGATCGTCTGCAGCACCGCCATACCGCCGACGCCGGCGAGGTAGGCGGTCAGGGTCATGGCCTTGACCTTGGCCTCGACCGGGCGGGAGTACGTGGGCTCCGGGTCAGCATGCATGCGCCCCTCCTCAGGGACAGGCCCGCCACCATGGCGGGACGAATCGAGTAACGCCAGCATTTTTGCTGGCATCAGGTGAGAGCGGCCTCCCAGCAGAAGGCGTCCCAGATCAGCGGGTCCGAGCCGGTCGGGATCTTGTACGTGGTCTTGAACTGCTTGACCTTTTCCACCAGGTCGACGTCCGCCGGGTCGTAGGTCGTACTGTGCAGGTTCGTCACCTCGTGCCCGCGCGCGAACAGGACGGCGCGCATGGTCTTCACGTGCCGGTGCGAGTCGCCGGGCTTCAGGACGGGCAGGTTCTTCACCAGGGCCTCCGTGGTCTTCGGGATGGGCTGGACGAACTCGACGGGCGTCGCGGGCGGGGACGGCGGCCGCGGAGCACCCGCCTCCACCCACGCCGACAGCGGGGCGCCGGGGCAGTTCGTGGCGAAGCCGTCCCGATGCCCCTTGATGTCGCTGCCTGCGTTGCCCTGGGCGCGTAGGTACTCGACCGCATCGCGCAGCGAGTGCAGCAGCAGGTCGTTCGGCTCGGTGAATCCCGATGTGCCGACCAGGGCAAGGACGGAGTAGTGCGCGGTGTTCAGGCCCCGGCCGTTGGCGGTCGGCAGCGCGTACGGGCCACGACCGACGAACACTCGGCGGTGCGGGCAGGAGATCAGGTTGTGGGCGATGTCGATCATCGGTTCGTCGCGGGCCCCGGCCATATGCTCCGACTGGATGGCCGCGACAAGCTTGCCGCACAGCTCGTGGTTGTCCACGATCTCCGGGTCGACATGGCCCCCGGTGTAGTGGATCTTCACGCCCTCGGTGCCGGGGATGCTGGTGTAGGCCCCCGTGGGGGTCGTCGCTCCCCACGTGCGGCGGCTGACGAGCTTGATGCTCACGGGGTACCGCCCTTCTAGCGGTTGAACAGCGAGATCTTGGCCATGGTGACCCGCTCGACGACCGCCGGGTCCTTGGACGGATTGATGATCCGGAGGCGGAGCTGGTTCTTCGTGTTCAGCGCGAATTGGCCGCCCACGCTCGACTCGACCCGGCCGTTGACGTCGGCGCGAAGGCTGAGCCTCCAGGCGTCGTCCTCGAACTGCTTGCCGTCCCGGCTGTACCGCGACCACGCCACGTCGATCTCCGTGCCGGGCTTCAGGCCGCGCACCTTGAGCAGGCCGTCCACGATGCACCAGCGCGAGTCCTTGGCCAGAACCGCGACACCGTCCTCGGCGTGGCCGGGCGGGTCATCGGCGTACTCGGTGTGCCACTTCACCGCCGCCTCGCCACCGGCCGGGACGGCTTGGTCCTCACCTGCTCCCAGAGAGATCACCTCGGGCACGTCGTCCTCCTGCTCCTGCTTGTTGGGCGTTCCGGGGGTCTTGATCAGGGCGGCTACCCGCGACCGGAACGAGGTCATGTTGAGGCTGTGGGGGTCCACCTTCTGGCGGTTGACCTCCTTGTGGCCGCACACCCTGCTCGCGGGCAGGCCGAACTCGCGGGCGAGCTCGGCGCAGAGCGCGTGATAGGCGTCGAGCTGCACGTCCGGCCACGGTGTGTGCCCGTCGTTCTCGGCCTCGATGCCGATGCTCGTCGAGTTCATGTGGTGGCCGCTGGTGCTCGGCGCGTTGTGCCAGCACCGCCCGGCCGCGACGACCCAGATCCGGCCAGTGTGCTGCAACCAGAAATGCGACAGCGGCCCATCCAGTCCGGGCCTGCCGTGCACCACGACGTGCCGGTCATTCCATCCGGCGGTGTGGTGGCAGACCACGCCCTCCACGGCGGGCTGCTGCCCGTGCCCGCGACTCTTCCACCCGCCAACCTCCGTCACCGGGAAACCCGTCCGGCGAGCGACGTCAGCCAACTGCGTTAACCACGGCATGTGTCCCCCTTGGAACCGTCGTCTTGAAGTCGTCAGCCCCGGGTCAGGCTGATCAGCGCAAGGACCGCGCCGGCCACCGTGACGAGCAGGCCAACGATGGCGATGATCTGCTTGGTGCGGTCGGCGAGCTGGGTGCGCGTGACCGCCTCTCGCTCCAGGACCTCCACCCGCGCCTCCAGCAGCTCCCGGTCGGCGCGGTCCTTGTCCACCGCTCGGGCCAGCTCCGCATGCCGGTCGTCCACCTGATCAAGCCGCTGGAGGATCAGCGAATTCTGCCCATCAACCTTCGTGAACCCGACCTCGACCAATCTGCGCAACTCGGCCAGGGAAAGCGCCAGGTTTTCATCCACCCGCCACCACCCACGGCTTGCGGCCCATCCACGTCGCCGGCGGCTTCGACTCAAACGACGGCGGGCTCAGCTGCGTGCGGTTGTCGCGGTACCAGTCGACCGCCAGACGACGGGCCGCCACCCGGGCCGGATCCAGCCGGGCCAGCGTCTTGACCGGATCCAGCGGATCCTCCGGAACGGTCACGGCCAGGCCCACATAGTCGACCACGCCCTGCCGCACCTCCTGCTTTTCCGCCACCATGCGGACGCGGTGCGTCTTCACCGCCTCGATCCGGGCCAGGTGCGCAGCCAGTCGGTCAGCATCGGGCACCCCCGGCGTCCAGCACGTAGGCAAGCCGTGCGTCTCCTTCAACACCGCGGCCGCGCCCGGCTGCACCCTGGCCAAAGCATCGCCGGGGTCCGGGATCCACGGCTCGTGCAGCACGATGTCGAGCAGCGTGTCCACGTCGTCGGGATCGATCCCGTACTCGGCGCACCGCCACTCCCAGGTCGAATGCGGGATGATGTGCATGTGCGGCACGCCGTCCGGCCGGACACGGCTGATTCCCCACATCGGCTCCGCACCGTCGTGGGTTGCGAGCTGATCCGCCTGCTCTCCCCCGCCCTGTAGCAGACTGGTCGTCGAGTAGCCGAGCTCGGCGTCCCAAATGGTCCACGTCTCCGCCATGATCGGCGGCCCCCTTTCTCGTGATCAATGGCGGTGACTCCACCAATAGAAGGCTTTGCCGGACCACACGCCGCCGCCCGCCGACCAGGCGAACGAGAAGTCGGTCTGAGTTGACAGGTCGAGGCACCAGTAGAAGTTCGGGTTCGCCGCGCCGTCTCTCACCACGGAGACTGGCCCCATGTTCGACGCCATCGTTGGCCCGTAGTGGATGGTCGCTCCCCCGCTGTCCGGTGCGACCACGCCGCTGCCCGCGTGCACGGTGTCATAGGGATCGGCGGTGTTGGTGTCCCACACCCGGCCGCGTAGGTACCAGCGGCCGCTGGAGTTGCAGTGGATGTAGGACTGGGAACTGGAGAACCCGTCGTCGTAGCCGAACCGGCCATACCCCTCAGCGACGTCGAGGCCGCCGCCCTTACGGGTGGACGACGACGGCTGCCGGATGCCGAGCCGCACGAGGCCGGCGGCGACTTGCAGCTCGGCGCGTGCGCTGCCGGCCTGGTTGGTGCCGCTGGTGATGAAGGTCGTCGTCTCGCCGGGGTACCAGCCATCCTCGGCGTAGAAGCGGGTGTAGTTGGCGTTAGACGCCGGATAGAACCGCAGGTCGAGCGTGCTGCTGTCCAGGATGAAGCGGCGGCCGGTCGCCGAGCTGCGGACGATGGAGCCCGTGATGGTCTTGCCGTTGATCGCGTTCGCGTCCAGCTTGTCGGCGGTGATCCCTCCCGCGACGATCTTGTCGGCTGTGACAGCGTTGGCCGCGATGTGCCCGGCCTGAATCGCACCCGCTGCCACCTTGTCAGCCGTGATGGCGTTGGCGGCGATCTTGTCCGCCTCGATCGCTAGCGCCCGAATCAGGCGACCCGTGATCGAATCGGCGGTGATCTTCGCGTCGCCCGGGATCGTGCCGTCGATGATGTGCTCGGCCCCGTCGATCACCTCGCCGATCAGGTCCGAGTCCACTAATGGCGCTGTGGCGATCACCCTGGTTGGAGTGGCCGCCGACTCGTTACCGCTGCGGTCGATCGCAGTCAGCCACACCTCGCGGGCCTGCCCGTACGGCTGATCCGGGATCACCACGACGCCGGCCGCCGTCAGATACCCGACCTCGGCCGCGCCCGGCGAGAGCGGATCCTGCATCCACACGCGGACCCGCTCGAAGTCTGCTGGCATCGGCACGCCACCAGCGCCCAGGCCGTCCCACGCGACATGGATCACGCCGAGTCTGCTCGTCAGCGTTGGCGCGGACGGCGCCGGAGGAGGTGTCGCGTCGTTCGGCACGATCACCGCGACCGGGGCGCTGAACACGCCCTTCGTGCCGTCGTTGCCGACGGCCCGCACCTTGAACGCGTACTCTGCGTCCACGTTCAGCGGGGACACGCTGGCCGACACGTCGCCGGACGCGGTCTGCGCCACCAGGTACCACAGCTCACCCTCCGCGTTCGGTCTCGCGTACACCTCGTAGCCGTCGACGTCGAGCGCCACCCCGTTGACGTCCGCAGTCACCGGCCCCCACGTCACCACCGCGAGGCCCTGCGCATACCCGGCCGTGTCCAGATACGCGACCGGCTCCACGAGCAAGCCCAGCGGCGCGGCCGGGACACGACCGCTGGAGTCGGGCGCCGGCGTCGTACCCGAGCCGCCCGATGAGACGCCGCCCGCGAGGATGCCAGCGGTTTTGCGTGCGAGCTTGATGTCGTCTTCCAGGAACCGATCGTTAAGCACGAGATTCCCGAACAGCTTGCCGTCGCCCGCCCTGGACAGTGTGACCTGGCGGATGCGGAGCGGCTCCATGCGGCCGCCGTCGCCGGGCGCGAGCACCGTGTCCCCCGGCGCGTAGTCGGCCCACGGCAGCCACCGCGCAGCGTCGAACGTCACGGCCCTGGTGATCTGGACCCGCTCTCCCGCCGCGCGGCCCAGAGCGGCCTGTCCGAGCGCAGAAGCCGTTCCCGCGTCGCTCACCCCGCCCTGCTGCTGGTAGGTCTCCCAGCGGCCCCAGGGCGACGCGGAGGGGGCGTTGGCGATCTCGTGCGTGAACCCGTTTTCGCCAGCAATAAGGATGGCGGTAGAGATGTCCTCCAGGGTGGCGTCATCCGGGGCCTGGTCCACATCACGGCCGAGCCGCAGGTCGACCACGAGGCCGGACGCCCGGTTCGTGGCCATCACGGTGCCCTCGTTGAACACCTGCAGCGTGCGGCCGTTCATTCGCCAGTCGATCACGCCCTGATCGCTGAGGTTGAGCAGCAGCGTCAGCAGGTCAACGCCTGGGTCCAGCCCGATGGTCAGCGTGGCCGCCCACTCCTGGTCGTTACTGTCGGTGCTGGAGCTGAACTCGGCGGTCATGCCTTCCAGCGCGCCCCGGGCCTTCGCCTCGTCGATCAGGGTCCGCAGCACCGCGCCCACCGGGACGCCGTTGAACTGGCGCTTCCCATCGACGAGCGCACTGTTCGGGTACAGCACGGCCTTCTTGAAGGCCCACGCGTAGCCGGGGCAGGTGTAACTCCGCTTCCTGGCCTGGTCGATCGCGTCCGAGCCGCGCTTGATCCGCAGGAACCGGCCGCCGGGCGGCTCCACCCAGTCGCCGTCCACCAGATACTCCAGCGCGATCTCGCACGGCCGCGCCAGCAGGTCCTGCCCGGCCGCGTGCGCGGAGTAGTCCAACCGCAGCGACGACACGTCGTTCAGCGGGGCCGCGGCCTCGAAGCTCAGTGGGTGCGGCAGCAGGCCCAGCTTGTCGCCGTTGGGCTCGTACGCGACCAGCCGCAGCCCGTACCGGGAAAAGTCAGCGGGCAGGATCACGTTCACCGGCCGCCTCCCTTCTCCGACTCGGCCTCGTGGGCGAGCCGGTATCGGTCCATCTCCATGCGGATCGTCGCCGCCCTCACGGGGTCGATCCGGATCTGCTCCCGGATGACCTTCAGCGGATCAGCGGCCTTGGCCGCGCGGCCGGCCCCGGCCACCGCCGTGGTGACAACGCCGTACTTCGCCCTGCATGTGGCCAGCTGCTCGGCTGCCTGCGCGCGGGCCGTTTCGACGTCGACCAGCGCCGGGGACGGCATGACCAGCTCCCCAGCCGCGTGCGCGGGCGCGAGCAGCGGCGCGTGCAGGATCACGTCCAGCGCTTCATCCACGCTCGTCAGGCCGTACTCGGCGGCCCGCACCTCGACGGCCTCCTTCGGCACGTACGACACGAACGCGGCGCCCGGGTCGCCGTCGACCGGCTCGTACGTGATCAGCCATGCGTCCTCGCCGGGGCTGCTGACCTCGCGGACCTCGGTGATCCGCCACTGCTGCACTGCCATCGGCTCCCCCTTCACATCCGCCAGGCCCAGAAGTTGAGTTGCACCGTGAAGGCGGTCGGCGTGCCCAGGCTGCTCTCCGAGCTGCGGAGCGAGAAGTTCGCGGTGGTCGGGTTCCGCATGTGGAACGCCAGCCGGTCCGGGATGGGGTTGTCCGCCGTGAACACCACGCGCGGGATCGTCACCATCGTGAACGTCCAGTTCACCGTGTACGACGAGCCGCCCGACAGCGACACCGACCGCATGAGCAGCCCCGCCTCACTGCCGGAGAACGACCACTTCCCGGCGAACTCCGTCGACGTGGCGTTGAACTTGAACCGCTGCAGGTTCGCGCTGGCGTCGTTGTAGCCGACCTCGAGTTCGGTCGGTTTCGCGAACATGTAGCCGCCGCCGGCGAGCCCGCTGGTGGGGTTGACGATGGCGATCCGGTAGTCGGTGGCTGCATGCACCACTCGGGCCTGCGCGGTGTTCGCGCCGTTTGTGCCCGACACGGTGACGATGGTGGCCTCACCGGGGTACAGCGACCCGTCCACGTACATCCGCGCCGGGTTCGTGCCGGTGCCCGGCAGGAACCGGATCTCCGGCTGGGTCGCGCCGGTCGGGTTGATGATGAGCCGGTTGCCAGTCAGGCCGGTGGCGAGCTGCCCGACGATGCTGACCGCGCCGGTCGAGGACACGTCCACCGTCTGCGTGCCGCCCGCGTTGTACGCGGCCAACCCCGCAGCGTTGAGCTCCACCCGCGCCGCGTTCGGGTCCCCGGCCACGATGCGCGTGACCAGGGCCAGGATCGCCGCGAGCTTGTCGGCTGTGATCGCGTTCGCCGCGATGTGCCCGGCCTCGACCGCCCCCGCTGCGATCTTGTCGGCGGTGACCGCGTTGGCCGCGATGGCACCCGCCGTGATCGACTCGTCCGCCGCGTCGCCCTCCACCAGCGGCACCGCAGCGATGACCGCGCTCGCGGACGGGGCCGACTCGTTCCCGGCGTGGTCGACGGCGGTCAGCCAGAACTCGCGCAGCGCGCCGTACGGCTGGCCGGTGACGACGATCGACCCGGCCGCCTGCAGATAGCCGACCTCGGCCGGGCCGTGCGCGAGCGGGTCTTGCATCCACACCCGCACCCGGTGGAAGTCGGTCGACATCGGCGCCGAGCCGACGCCGAGTCCGTCCCATCCGACGTGGATCACGCCGAGCCGCGCCGACAGAGCGGGGGCGGTCGGCACGGGCGGCGGGGTGTCGTCGGCCTCGATGAGCACCGCGTACTCGTCGGAGAACACGCCCTTGACGCCCTGCGACGTGGCCCGGACCTTGAAGGCGTACTCCTGGCCGACGAGCAACGGCGAGTAGGTCGCCGTGGTATCGCCCGGCTCGGTCGTGGCCACGAGGAACCACGGCGCGCCGACGACGTTCTCCCGCATGAACAGCTCGTAGGAGTCGATGTCGATCGCCTCGCCAGCCACGTCCAGGAGCACCGGCCCCCACGTCGCGGTGATCTGGCCCTGCGCGTGCCCGGTCGCGTCGACGTAGGTGATCGGGTTCACGATCAGGCCCGTGGGCTTGGCGGCGGTGCGGCCTCGCGGGGACGGGGGCGCGGGCTGCGCGCCGGACCCGCCCGACGCAGTGGAGCCGCCAACGATGCCGGCGGTGCGGCGGGCGAGCCTGATCGACTGCTCAAGGAACCGGTCGTTGAGCACGACGTTTCCGCCCACCGTGCCCTTGTCGTCCTTGGTGAGCGTGATCTGCCGGACTCGCAGCGGCGCGAGCGTGCCGCCGTTCGCCGGGGCGATGATCTTGTCTCCGGGCTGGTAGTCCTGCCATGGCAGCCACCGCGCCGAGTACGGCGTGATCTCCCGCGTGTGCTGGACCCGCTCCTGGGCGGCGCGCAACAGCGACCCCTCCGCGAGGAGGAACGCGGTCCCCTCGTCGGAGACGCCGCCCTGCCCGATGTAGTTCTCCCACCGCCCCCACGGGAGTGTCACGCCGGAGCCGTACGACCGGCGGAAACCGTCGTCACCGACGACCAGCACGGCGTTCGCAAGGTCCTCCAGCGTGCCTGCGTCGGGGGCGTCGAGCACGTCACGGCCGAGCCGGAGATCCACGCGCGGCGCGGCCGTCCGGTCGCGCGCCAGCGCGGTGTCGGCGTTGTAGACGTGGAGCGTCCGGCCCTCCATCCGGAAGTCGATCACGGACTGCTCAGCCAGGTTGATCAGCGTTGTGAGCGCGTCCAGGCCCGGCTGGTAGTAGATCGTGAGGATCTTCGCCCATGGCTGGCCAGCGCTGTCGTGGGTGGTGTCGAACGTCCAGTCGAGCTCGGGCAGCGCGCCGCGCGCCTTCGCCTCGGCGAGGTACGTCTGCAGGATGGTGCCGGGCGTCGCGCTGGTGAACGCGCGCTTGCCGTCGACCAGCGGCGCAGGCCCTGGGTAGAGCACGATCTTGCGTAGCTGCCAGCCGTAGCCGGGCAGCTCGAACATCTCGACGCCGGCCTCGTCGGTGATGGCGGTGCCGCGCCGGATCCTCAGGAGCCGCGCGTCCGGCGGCTCGACCCAGGTCTGCCCGTCCTCCGTCCACTCCACCGCGACCTCGCACGGCTGGGCGAGCAGCTCCGCGCCGAGGGCGTGACGGCTGTACCGCAGCGTCATCGACGGGACGTCGTTCAACGGCTGGCCGATCTCGAACGACAGCGGGTGCGGCAGCAGGCCCAGCTTGGGGCCGTTGGGGGCGTAGGCGATGAGACGGAGCTCGAACACCTAGGCACCCCCTTGTGATCTTGTATACCGGTAGACAGATGAGGCGCTACACCGTAATGTGTCTACCGGTAGACACATTGGGAGGCCGACGTGGACATCGTGACCATTCACGACGCTGATGAGCTGTTCGAGCTGGCCAAAGGCGAGTCCGACGGGCTCAACTGGACGCTCGACCCCGTCTTCGCCTTCGAGACCGAAGTGGACGCGCTCCAGGTCCTCCAGCTCCTCGCCGACGATCTGAATGCCGCCCGCAAGCAGCTTCACCACGTCATGCGCTACATGGAAGCCGCAGTGAAGGCCGCAGGGGCGACCGTCGAGGACGGCGAACGCGTCCGGCCGCAGGCAATCATCAACCACACAAGACTCTCGCGCCGCACCGTCTACAAGTGGCTCGGCCAGGCCGGGATCACAGATAAGACCGACGCGCCCGAATCCTGAGAACCGACTCCCCCGACGTGCCCAACGCCGCGGCGTCGACCATGACCGCCCGCGAGTGCGGGTCGCCGACCGCTATCGCCGGGGTGAGGTGGAGCCAGCGGAACGCCGAGCCGGGGCCGGTCGCCTGGATCTTCCCCGTCACGTCCGTTCCGCCGGTCAGGTCCCACGTGTCCGTCGTCACGACCGATGCCCGCAGTTGGCCGCAGTCGATGAGCAGGTGCTGGCCGGCCTGCACCGTGTCCGTGTAGGCCACCTTCCCGCCCGTGGCCACGTCCGTGACGGACGGCTGTACGGCGGGGCCGGTGATCCGCAGCAGCGCGTCCACGATCGGGCCGGTCGAACCGGCGAGCGGAGTGACGAGCTGGCCAGCGCCCGGCAGCGTGCCGGTCCAGGTCGTGTCGGCCTCGTCCCGCCAGTACACACCGGGCACCTTCACCACGGCGGTCAGCCTGGCCAGGGCCGCGCCGGGGAAGTACTCCGGGTCGCTGGTCGCCTCCACCGTCACGTCGGCGACGCGGACGATCGACCCCGTCACCCACTTGAGCGTCATGAGCCGGTGTCGAGTCCCGAGCAGCGCGCCGAGCGCTTCGAGGTTGTGCTCCATCTGCTCGGCGCCGCCGACCGCGCCGGACAGCGTGTGTGGGTAGACGGTGAACGCGAGCGCCAGCGTCGTTGCCTCATGATCGAGGCCGAGCACGGGCAGGTCGCCCACCCGGCCGGGGACGGACAGGTTCACCGACCGCACCCCCGGCAACGGGCGCCGCTTCGTGCCTTTCTTCAACCTCCAGCACCCTGCCGGGTGGTCCAGGGGCACCCCGTCCAGGAAGTACGTCGCGGACATCGTCACACCACCCCCACTGCACCGGCCATCTGCAGGCCACGGTTGATCGTCTGCGAGGACGGCTCAGCCACCGGGTTGATCGTGGTCAGGTTGACGACCACTCCCCCGCCCCGGCCCGGCGCGCCGACCGCGGCCGCGTCCGAGTTGAGCGACGCGGACAGGTCCGGGTTGAACGCTGTGGTGAGCTGCCCTGCGATGCTGCGGGCCGTGCGCATCACCTCGCCGGCCGACTGCTGCATGCCCTTGGCCATGCCGAGCATGGTGTAGCCGCCTATCTCGGCGAACACCCTCGACGGGCTGGAGATGCCGAGGGCCTGCCGCACCCAGTCCGGCATGATGCTGGAGAAGAAGGAGTACAGGGCGTTCTTCAGCCAGTCGTACATGCTGACGACGCCGTTCCAGACGCCGGTCATGACGGCCTGGCCAACGCCCGACATCACGCCGCCGATGTCGCCGACCGCGCGCACGAGCTGCCCAGGCAGGTCAGCGAAGAACGACACCAGCGTGCCGCCGATCCACCGGCCGATCCCCGTCACCAGGTCCGGGATGATCGAGTGGCCGATCAGCACGTCGTACAGCCAGCCGAACAGCGTGGCCACGCTCTGCACCATCGTGGCCACGACCGTCGTGACGAACTGGAACGCCGGGCCCAGCAGCGTCGTCAGACCCTGCGCGAGCAGCGCGACCAGGTTGAGGACCTGCGGCAGCACCGTGCTCGACAGCTGCACCAGCGGCGGCAGCAGCGGCATCGCGGCCTGGAGGATCTGCACGAACCCGCCCGCGAGCTGCACCAGCAGCGGAGCCAGCGACGCCGCCAGCTGTACCGCTTGCGGCAGCACCGACACGCCGAGCTGCACCAGCAGCGGCAGGATCGTGGCCACAGCGGGCAGCAGCGCAGCGAACGACTGGACGACCTGCAGCACCACCGGCGACAGGCCGACCAGCGCCCGCATGATCTCCACGCCGAGCAGGACGACGGCCTGCGACAGCAGCGGCAGGATCGGCGTGACGGCGTCGACGAGGATGCCGAGCGCCTTCACCAGGACATCACCGAGGACCGCCACGACCTGCCCGACCAGCGGCACCAGCGGGGCCATGGCGGGCACCAGCGCCGACGCGATCTGCGCCACCAGGTCCGTCAGCGGGCCGACCAGCGGCACCACAGCGAACAGGAACGCACCGAACGCCGCGGCGATCTGACCGATGACCGGCTGCAGCCTCACCAGCACGGGGACCAGCGCGCCGGAGATGACCGCCACGGCTTGCACGATCACCGGCATCAGCCCCGTGGCGAACACCGCCACGAGCTGCACCAGCGGCGGCAGGAGCGGCGCCACGGCGGCAACCAACCGGCCGACGCTCACCAGCAGCAGGGAGATGGCCGGGGTCACCTGCAGGATGGCCGACAGCAGTGCCCCGGCGAGGGCCTGCACGATCATCTGCAGAGCGCCCAGGACCGGGCCCATGAGCAGGGCTCCAACCTGCACAAGCCCGGCGATGAACGGGCCGAGGATCTGCAGAAGCGAGCCGACGCCCAGCACGAACTGTGCGAGCAGCCCGGAGTTCGCTGCGAAGGCCGCCGTGATCGGAGCGAGAAACGCGGCGACCTGGTTGGCGAAGGCTCCCATCGCGCCAGCCAGTTGCGACAGCATCGGGACGATGGCAGCGATGATCTGCCGCACCGACGGGAGGATCGGCACCAGCACCTGCACCAGCGCCGTGGTGAACTGGCCGATCAGCGGCGAGATTTGCTGGAACATGGCCGCGAGCTGCGGAGCGATCATCTGCGTGAAGATCGTCTGCAGGTTGCCGGCCAGCTGGATCAGCGGCTGCTCGAAGGTGGCCGCGGCCGCCTTGAGCTGCGCTGTGACGGTGCTCGCCATAGAGGCGAACGCCCCCTTGACGCCGTCAGCGGTCGCCGCAGCGGTGATGCCTATGGCGGCGATCCCCCCGACCAGGCCGAGCAGTGAGGACGTGGCCCCCACCGCGACCGCGGACGCCGCCACCCCGAGGCTGGCGAGCGCCGTGCTAGCCACCGTGGTGGCCATGGAGATCGCGGCGCCGGTCTTGGTGATCTGCGCTGCGCCGTCGTCAAACCGAGCTGCCATGGTGCGCAGCGCGACGACCGCCCGGCCCAGGCCGGGCGTGAGGTTGTCCCGCAGGGAGATCGTGGCGAACAGGTCGCCGACATTGAGCGCCACCTCACCTCCCCGGGGCGTCCGTTGGCGGATGGGGAGGTCAGGACAGAAGGCCGACCGCCGCGGCGTACTGGAGGCCCCGGTTCATCGACTTGCTGGTGGGTTCGGCCTGCGGGTAGTGGTTATTGATCACCATGTGGATCTGGCGGCTCTCACCGCCCCCGGGGAGCGCCGGCACGGCCGGGGGCGGCGGGATCGGCGCGCTGATCTGGGAGGCGTAGGTGAGCGGCCCGGGTGCCGAGCGCTGCAGAGTGGTGGACAGCCTGGCTGCCATGCTCTGCAGGTTTTTCTGCTTGGCCGCCATGCCATTGATCAGGCCCTGGACGTTCTGGCGGCCGATCTCGGCGAACACTCGGCTCGGGCTGGAGATGCCGAAGATGCCCCTGACCAGGTCGACTGCGCCCTTGGCGAGGTTCTTGATCGTGTTGACGAAGGCGTCCCACGCCTTGACGAAGCCGTCTCGGATGCCGTTGACCAGGTCCCGGCCCAGGGTCATCAGCTTCTCGAAGGCGTTCTTGATCGTGGTGGCGAAGGTGGTGACGCCTTGCTTGATCGTCTCGAAAGCTCCCTTGAAGTCGCCGGTCAACAGCTTGGCCAGGGCGGTGACGACGCTGATCACCAGAGGGAGGATGCTGGTCGAGAGCTGGATCAGCGGTGGCAGGAAGGGTGTCACCGCGCCGACAACCTTCGCGAAGATCGTCGCCAGCATCGTCAGGATGGGCGACAAGGCGTTGATCAACTGCACCAGCGGCGGTAGCAGGGCCTGCGCCAACTGCGCGATCACCGGGAGGAGCGGTGTGATGGCGGGCAAGATCGCTGAGAAGGCGGACAGCAGCGCGCCACCAAGAGCCGCCGCGACCTGACCGACCAGCGGAATGATCGGCGTGATCGCAGGTAGAAGCTGCGACGCCAGCGTGCCGACCAACTGAGCGATGGGCGGAAGCAGGGGCAGCACAGCGGTGATCAGTTGACCGAAGGCGCTCGCGATCTGCCCGATCACCGGAGTGAGCTGGACAAGCACCGGCTGCAGGGCCGCAGTGATCGTCTGCGCCACTTGCACCAGCACGGGCAGGAACGCGCTCGCCAAAGTACCTGCGAGCTGCAGAATCGGCGGCAGCAAGGGAATCAGCGAGGCCAGAATCCCGGCCAAGCCTGTGACCAACTGACCAATCAACGGCCCCATCTGGACCAGGACGGGGCCGAGCTGCGCGGACAGGGTAGTCGCGATCAGCTGAAGCCCGGACATCAGTGGCCCGGCCACCGACCCGGCGAGCTGCACCAGGGCGGCCAGTAGCGGGCCAAGGGCCTGCAGGACACCGCCGATCCCCGTGACCAGGGTCGCCAGCAGGCCGCTGTTCTGCGACAGCGCGGCAGACACCGGCGCCAGGAAACCGGCAAGCTGTGACCCGAACTGGCCGAGGCTCCCTGCCAGCTCGGACAGCAGCGGCGAGGCCGCGCCCACGATCCCCTGAACGGCGGGCAGCAGTGGCGTGAGCATCTGCCCCAGCCCGGCCGTGAACTGGCCGATCAGCGGCGCGATCTGCCCGAACATGCTGGTCAGCGCCGGAGCGATCTGCGAGCCGAACATGCCCTTGAGCTGGCCCGCCGCCGCGATCAGCGGCCCCTGGAACACCGAAGCGGCGTCCGCGAGCTGCCCCTTGACCGACGCGCCCAGGTCGGCGAACGCCGCCTTCACGGCCGGTGCGGCGGCGGCCGCGGTGATACCGATTTTGGCGATGGCGAGGGTCGCGCCAGCGAACACCGCCGCAAGGCCGCCGCCCACAGCGACGCCAGCCGCGCCTACCCCGGCCAGCAGCGCGCTGCTCTTCGCGCTGGCTGAGGCGAGGGCCTGGCCTCCCTTGGCGGCAGTGGTGGCCATGCGAGTGGCCGCCATGCCCGCGCTGATGAGGGCGGCGTGGATGCCGGAGGCGTGGACTTTGATGCCCGCGGTGGCCCTGCCGAGCGGCCCCGTCATGTTGTCGCGCAGGCTCAGGGTCGCGTACAGGTCTCCGATCGACAGAGCCACGGTTCACCTCCCTGAGGTGCTAGCAGTAGTGCTCGCGTCAGTCGTGCGTCCGGCTCCGCGCACGGCTGGCCGTCTTGTCGGGAGGCGGAGCGAGTTGCCGAGCAAGGCGGGTATCAGCCGTCAGCAGGCCGAGGATCCGGGTACGGAGCCACCGCCAGGAGCGACCCGTCATGAGGCCGGGCTCATCGAGGTCGACCCCGAACTCGCTGTGCAGGTCGGCCTCGATGAGTTCCCAGTGGGTCAGGAGGCTTTCCCACGTGAGCGCGGGGCCTGCCGGGGCGGGTTCGTACCACTCGTAGAGCCCCGTGACCGGGTCGTACGCGCCACCGCCTCGGAGGCGGCCCGGTTCGGGGCGAGGGCTTCCGGGTCGCCACCGGACTCCCAGAACTTCATCGCGGCGTCGACGTCAACCGCGATCCAGAGGAACGCGGTGACGCCGCAGTGCTTGATCCGGGGCCAGGTGACCTTGTCGGCGCGCAGTTCGTCATAGACGGGGCCGAGGCACCGCCGGTAGAGGTCGGTCTCCTGGTCGTCGTCCAGATTGGCCAGGTCGGTCAGGTCCGTTTCCTGGCCGTTCGCAGCGGCGACACCGGCCTGCATGAGCCTCTGGCACAGCAGGCCGGTCTCCGCGGAGGGCGCGGGGACGGTGTACTCCTTGCCGCCGACCGGCAGCGTGAGCGTGTCGTCGAAGAACTCGTCGAGGGCCTTGAGCTTCGCCATGGGTTAGGCCGCCACCGGGTTCTCGATCTCCTCGGGCTTGCCCTGGCCCAGCAGTTCGATCTCGAACGGTTCCAGGTCGGTAGTCTCGCCGCCGGCGCCCTTGTAGTCGACTGCCGCGCGGCCCTCGTACGCGTCGGGGCTGCCGTCCTTGCGGTACCAGCGGACGTGAACGTTCGCGCCGGGGCCGATGACGTGACCGGCCTTCCTAAGGAATTCCTGCCCGGCATCGGGGACGAATGCCACGGCGTCGGCGTCGCGCTTGCGGTTGCCGTTGAGCGTCAGTGTCCAGCCGCGCTGGGTGACGACCTGGCTGGCCCAGCCGTCGCCGTCGAAGTCGCTGTCGTCTTCGGTCTCGGTGTTGATCTCCTCGGCGAACTCGGTCAGACCTCGGACGGGTGTCCAGGTCGGCGCGGCGGTGGTGCCCGTGTTGACTTCGACAGTCCAGTCCTTGGCGAGCAGGCTGCGCAGCGTCATCTCATCTCCTTGTGAGCGCATGCCGAAGTCGCCAGCACGATTGCTAGCGACATGTGTAAAAGCGGAAGGTCAGTCCCGGTAGGTGGAGGGCCGGACGCACAGCAGCTCGTAGCTGTCGGCCCTTTCCACCCGGCCCGAGCCGTCCCGCGTGTGCGGGGCGACGATTCGCCGCTGAGCGAGTAGCACGAACACGCCAGTGGACAGCCGATGGTTGCTCAGGCCGTGCACCGCGCTGAACACGGCGTCGGCCAGGTCGTCGGCCACCCGCGCGTCCGGGCCGCCCCGCATCCGGAACTGCACCAGCACGCTGGAGTCGGTCTGTTCGACGTCGTCGCCGGCCTGGCCGAGGCCGTACATCGCGAGCGAGATGGCCAGATCTGGCGCGGAAGGCAGCCCGCCGAGCGTGATGGCGGTCTGGGCAG
This sequence comes from Nonomuraea sp. NPDC050733, assembly GCF_040654215.1. Lineage (NCBI taxonomy): Bacteria > Bacillati > Actinomycetota > Actinomycetes > Streptosporangiales > Streptosporangiaceae > Nonomuraea > Nonomuraea sp. NPDC050733. Next base: position 23,992 of record NZ_JBFAHO010000029.1, read on the forward strand.
AGGTGTAGATGCCGTCCGGGGACCAGTCGCCCGCACCAGCGTCCTCCAGGAGCTGCCCGAGGCCCGCCAGAAGGTGCCGGGTCCATCCCTGCGGCGGCGTCACTTGAACAGCTCCTTGAGCTGCTGGGCGATCAGCGCCTTCACAGCAGCGGCTTCCTCTTCCAGCGCCGTCTCCAGGTACTTCGCTTCTCGGCCGGGCGCGTGCTGCAGGCCGAGAGTTTCGTGCTGATACACCGCGTAGGGCTGGCTGTAGCTGATGGAGGCCCGCATCTCATCGCGGTCGACCGCCGTGTCACCCGAGTTCTGCAGGTGGCCTTCCTGAAGCGGCACCCGCATGTTGGCCACCTGCAGGATGTGTAGCGCTGCGTCCTTGAGTGCACGGGCGGCCACCGTCTTGGTTTCCTCGTTGAAGGCCGCGGGGTCGAGGTGCATGTCCAGCTTGACGTCGATGCCGTCTTTCACTTCAGGGCCACCTCCACATGATCTGGTGTGGGCAGGCCGCCTCCGTCGTTGATCAGAGACGTGATGGCCGTGGTCGTCCGGCCGTTGACCGTGACTCGGCTGCCGGGCGGGCACACGACGCCGGGCTTGAAGTACAGCGTCGTGTCGGACACGATCTCCAAGCCGGTGGCGTCCCGGACGAGCTGCCGCTTGTCCTCGGCCAGGCACGGCTCCGTCACCGGTGGGCCGTAGACAGGCCCGTACGCTCCTTCGCCGGTCAGCGGCTCGATCCTCGCCGTGTGGCGGAAAAGGAAATCGGGGATCGTGGTCACCATGTCAGCACCGCAATCAGGAACCCGGCCTGCAGCAGGATCGACACGGCGTCCTGCGCGTAGCGGGGTGCCTCACCGGTCGCGGTGTCCACCCTGCTGAGGCGGACGGACCCCATCGACACGTCCTTGAAAGCGGACGCGGTTCCAAACTCGTCGCCCACCGCGAGAGTCCACGCGGCCTGCGCGCAGGTCGCTCGGATGATGGCATCCTTGAGCACCGCGTTCCGGGCGATGCCCTGGGCGTCGGTCTCGTAGATCGCGTTGGACAGCAGTTCGTCGATCCGCTCGCTGGCCCTAGCCAGCCGCCGGTCGATGTCGGGGGGGCCGGTCTGCCCGCTGTACTTGGTGTAGTCCTCTGCCGTGGCGTAGGTCGGCATGGCTAGCCCGCTGGCAGTTCGAGGACCTGGACCGTCACACCGGCCGGGTCCGAGTAGTCCAGGTAGACCTTGCCGTTGGCCTGGTTGTAGATCGCGGGCAGCGGCGGGATCAGCACGTCCCCGTTGTTCGGCGGGATCGTGTACGGCACGTCGGGGAGCGGTTGGCCCTCGACCTGGCCAGGGATCTGCACCGTGACCGTCCGGGAGGCGGCGTTGGTGTTCTTCACGCGAATCATGCGACGGCCGTTGTTAATGATCGCGTGCCCGTCCGTAGCCGCAGGCGTGGGCAGCGCAGCCGCCAGATCGTGACCGGCGCGGGTGATCTTCGTGACGGGAAGGTCGGTTCTAGGCATAGTCGTCCTCCTCTTGGCCGAACTCCTTCACCAGCGAGGCTTTGCTGAGGGCGCGAGCGTCCTTCACAGGCATGCCTCGGGAGATCGCGTATTCGACCCACGCAGCTCGGTTGTCGGTGTCGAGCGGGCGCGACGGCCGGGCCGCGGGCTCGGTCACCGGGTCGGCCGGCTGCTCGCCGGGGGCGTCGATCAGCAGCCAGTTCGGCAGGTTGTCCAGCCGGGCAGACCGCTGCGGAGTTGGGTAAATCGTGCCGTTGTTGCTGTTGCGGTACACGTACACGCGGGCCGCCCTACGGGTTCACTCGGAAGTCGACCTGGACGATTACTTCGGCCGGGCTGCCGGCCGCGTCGGCGGTGACCACCGACAGGGTGTCGCCCGCGGCGAACGCGGCGTTCTGCAGGTGCGTCCAGCCCGCCCACGCGTCGGTGGTGGTGTCCAGGTTCTCCACGAGCAGGTCACCGCCGTTGCGCTGCGCGTTCACGGTGCCGCCGGTGCCGCCCGAGCGGTAGGCGCGCACGGCGATGGCCGTGCAAGCGACCGGAAGCCTGGCCACCATGTAGGTGCCGGCCGTGCCCTTGGGGACGCGGTACTCCTTGGTGAAGGTTCTGGTGGCGGACAGGTCGACGTCGCCCGCCTTGCCGTCCACCGAATTGACCTTGTGGCCCATCGCTGCCCCTCCTGAGGCTGGGAGATGGAAGGCCCGCCCGGCGCGCGGGCGGGCCCGGAGGACATCACGCGAGCTGAAATGCTCGCGTAATTGCTACGGGACGTCGACGCCCTTGATGAGAACCGCGCGCTTCTCGTCGAGGGTCTTGGTGCCGTACAACGTGTCAATCGACACGACGTCCTGCTTCTTGTCGATGTCGTAGTCCATCACGACCCTGAGACCGAAGCCCTTGTAGGACGCCACGGCGGCGTTGGCGGCACCCTGCGGCAGGACCAGGGGCCTGGTCACGAGGGCGAACGCCGTCCTGTGGAACGCGACGCCGGCCTCGGTCGTGCTGTTCCCAGTCGTCTGCGGCGGAACCTTGATGTTCTGGGTCTGGTACGGGTCGAAACCGAACACGCGACGACCCAGGGACGCCTCGCGCAGGCCGTCCGTGTCGCCCCTCGCGTCGGCCCTGTGGAACAGCTCGTCACCCAGCCACTTGGCCTCGATCTCCGGGCCGACCACCAGGTAGCGGTCCGCAGCCGGGACGTTGCGCTGGTTCAACACTCTGCGCGCGTCGATCGCGGACCTCGGGTTGCTGTAGTCGAACATGTTCTTGCCGACCGGGTTCGCCGGGAACTGCACGCCACCCTCAGCGGTGACGCCGACCTCCTGGAGGACGTCGTCACGCAGAGCCAGAATGTCCCGGTCGATCTTCTGCGCGATGGCCTCCATCGCAGGCTGCAGCAGCTGCACACCGAAGTCTTCGATCCGCAGCGTGAGCTCTTCCGTCGTCACCGCGAAGGACACGTCGGCGAAGTGGTTCAGGCGAACCGGGATGCTGGTCTCCTGCGCGTTCTGGATCTGGATGCCGTTCTCGCGGACGTACTCGTTCGCGGTGAAGGTCGCCGGCTTGCGGACGTTCACGGTGTCGCCGATCCGCGCCGCGAACTCCTCCTCATAGTCCCGGTGAACGAGCTGAGCCATCACCGTGGTCTCGTACAGAGTGGCCAGCGCCGCACGGGCGATCACGGTCGGGGTGAGAAACGTGTTAGGCATGTGGGCCCCTACTCCTTGTTGGGGTTGGACTTCTGGCGGCGCCGCGCCGCGCGGAAGTCGTCGGTGGTCATCTGGTCCGGGTCGGAGCTACGGCCACCGGGCCCACCGGTGAACTCCCCTCCGCTCCTCGCGGGCGGCCCGCTCAGCGACGCCGCCTTGAACTTCGGGTTGTCCTCGATCGCCTGCTGGATCCGCTCCGCCAGAGCGGTGCCGAACTCCTCGGCCGCAGGGTCGAGGTCCTTGATGCTGCGCAGGAACGACCTGCTGTCGAGCAGTGCGTCGCCGTCCGCACCCGCCTTCAGAGCGGTGCGGTGTACGCCCAGCTCAACGAGCGCCCGCCGGTGCAGCTCCCGCTCGGAGTCCCTCTCCTTCGCCGTGGCGTCCTTCTCAGCGGTCAGCCGCTCGACCATCTCCTTCGGATCGACCGGCTTCTCCTCCTCGGTGACGATCCCGAGGGCCCTGCCGACCTGCTGAGCCAGCTCGGCCTTCGCCTGCGCCGCGATCTCCTCAGGGGACGGCCCGACCTGCTGTTCGGCGGCCTTCTCCTTCTCCTGGAGCTGCGTGCGGTACTTGACCGCATCGTTGCGGGCTCGCCGCAGCTCGGCCTGAGCCCACGCCGGAAGGTCGTCGATCTTCCGCGCGTCGGCCTTGCCCTTGTCCTCCTCAGCGGCCGGGGCCTGCTCGGAAGCGGTGGCGTTCACCATCTCCGGCGCGGGGCCTTCCTGGCCGGCCTGGGAGGCGGCCTGGTCGGCGGTGGAGGAGACCTCGATCTGCTCGTCTGCCATGAGCTGACTCCTTGCGAATCGGTGATGTGCCGCCCGTCCTGCGGGCTGTCGCACGGGGCCGCCCGGCCTGCGGGCGGGCATGAAAAAGGGCGCACCGGATGGGGTGCGCCCCTGGACATGCGGAAGGCCCGCACCAGGCGGGCCTTCCGTGATCTAGTGGACTACGTTCGGGTTGTCGTCGCCGTCGATGGGAGGCACGGGTGGAGGATCACCCGATACGACTGGGCCCGGCAGCAGCGCCAACGCGCAGAGGAAGACAGCGACAGGATCGGCGTCCCCCTCCGGCTCGTACCACGGCCCGGTCGGCGTGAGCGGCTGAGGGTTCCGGACGAGCCCTTCCAGCACGCCCGCGGTTTCCCTATCCGCAGTCCAGGTCTCACCGTCATGGGCAACCCACCGGTCAGGCGCGATCCGCGACTCCACACGCCAGCTCATAGCACCGCCAAGATCCCGAGAGTGAATGCCTGCAACTCGTCTCCGTGATCAAACCGGATGCTGCTTCGGCCGTACAAATCCTGCAGGCCAACCTGGAACACCTCGGCGTACCCGCTGGCCGGGTCGGGATGCCCCTCGCCTACGTACGCCTTGCCGGCGTAGGCGTTGGCCCACCGGTCCTCGTAGGTGTACTCCCTGCCAGGCGAGTAGTAGCTGTAGATGTCGTGCATATCGCGCTGCCGATCAAGTACGCCAGCGCGATTCGTGGCACGCCGACGCACGAATGTGAATTCCAGCTCTCGAAGCCCTGGAATGTACCTCTCCATGCGGTGGCCCATTTCGTGGACGGTAGTTTCACGGCTCTGGTCCGTGAAAGCGCCGTCGTATCGCCGCGGCTTGGTCGGCAAAGCCATCACGTCGTCGACGTAGTCGTAGAAGGCCCGTTCAGAGCCGACCACTCGGAGCGGAGCCGGAGCATCTCGATCTACCCGATCATGCCAGTCGGACGGGAAGTGACGTGCCGCCTCGTCGAGGAGCTTGTCCCAGTCGTCAGGTGCGCTGTAGACCCGCGACGACGAGTTGATGCTGCTTGGCCGCCCTTTTTCCGCGTTGATCTTTCCACCCATCGCACGCAGATCCGCCAGCAGATTTTGAATCATCTGCTTTTCCCGACGCGCCACGGCCTGATGCGCCTGCGTCCGGTCGTACCCGGTCGCCTTCTGCTTCCGCTCCCGGAGACGCCGCAGCTGCGGGTCTTGGTCGAACGCGTCACGCAGGTCATCGAGCAACGCCCGACCGGCCGCCAGGACCGCATTCAGGTGCTCCTCATACCTCCGCGACGGACGGCGCTGCCTGTTGCGGTCGATGATGTAGCCCTGATCGCCGCGGCCCGTCCGGTCAGCCGCCCATGTCGAACGGCTTCCCGGCAGCGCAGCCTTGGCCTCGTCGATCGCCTTGCGCGCCCGATCGGACACCACCAGACGAGGCGAGTCCTCGACCTGCCTTGACCTGGCCGACTGCCGCTCCCGCGAGGGCGGTGTCCTGCTCGGGTCGGGCCTCGGAGGAGTCCTGTCCGGCTTCGGCCGGAGCGACGGATGGTCATCCGGCGGCGTCGTCTCGTCCGGGCGGACCCGTTCACGGGACCTCTGCCGCAGCAGGCCCGTCTTGTCCAGGTGCTCCTTCATCTGCTCCTGGTACGCCTTGACGTGCTGTTCGGCGCTCTTCCTCTCCGAGCTGCCCGCAGGGGCCGCCGCAGCGCGCCGCTTCCACCCGCGGATCTGTCGTTCGAGGTAGCGCTGCTTCTGCGTGTCCTCGTACGTGCCGTTCGTTTCCGGCTTCGGCGGACGCTTCGTCAGCCCCGGCAGGAAGATCCCGAACGTGTGTCGGCAGTTCGGATGTTGCAGGCCCTCCGCGCGCGCCTGCGCCACGGTGCCCGCCACGTGCACGGTCATGGGGTCGCCCGTCAGGACGTTCTTCTCCTGCCGGTCGCCGGCCGCCCCGGTCTGGGACAGGACTTTGCCTTCCCACGGGTCGCACAGCGGGCACGTGTACGGCGCGCGGGACACCATGACCAGATCGCGGCCGTTCGCCCGCAGCGTCGCCAGGTGCCCCTCGTTCGCCGCCCGCGCCATCGCGGTCCTGGTCGCCATCTCCGCGTAGCTGGAGATGGACCACGTGCGGCCCTTGGCGTCGAAGAACGTGATGCCCTTCGCGGCGAACTTCTGCAGTGCCCGGGTCGTGGCCTGCTCCCGCGTCATGGCTCCGGCCAGCGCCAGCGGCGTCGACTCCGCGATCACCTGCCGGTAGATGTCGGTGACCTGCCGCAACGCCCCTGTGGTGAGAGCGGGCAGCAGGCCGAGTGCCTCCTTCAGCAGATCCACCAAACCCGCGCCAGGGCTGATGCCCTGGCTTTCGCCCAAGCTCTCCAGCTCCTGGACCGCCCGCTCGTAACCTGCCTCCCATCCCTCCGTAACGCCGTCCTCCAGGGCCTGCGCCGCGAGCGCTTCCAGGTCCCGCAGAATCTTCTCGGCCTGCTGGCTGAGCGCCTGTACCTCGGCGAGCCGAGCGCTTGCCTGGTGCGGCGCGTCCTTGCCCTTGTTCACCGCCCGGGAGATGACCTCGAATAGGTGTGTCTCGGCCTCGGCGTACCTCGCGGCGATGGATGCGGCGAGCGCGACACGCGCCTCCACCGCTTCAATCGAGTCAGCCATCGAGGTCGTCGTCCTGGCCAGGCAGGATCTGCTCGTCGAACGTGTCAGCGTCCTTGACGTTCAGGCCCATCTCGTCCCGCAGCCGCTTCCTCTCCACCGTCACCTGGTCGTCGTCCCAGTCCGGGTGCACCATGCGGATCCGGGTGTCGATGGACGCGGACTGCGCCCGATTCAGCAACTCCACGGTGCGGGCCACCGATTCGGTCTCCAGGAAGACGCCGTCCGGCCACTCGATCTGCGGGCGCTCGGCGGTGACCTTGGTCTTGTAGATGTAGTGGTCGACGTGCAGCAGGCAGTCGCCCAGCCACGCCAGCGCGGGCGTCCAGTAGCCGACCTTCCGGCCTCGGGTGGTGAGGGACTGCCGCTCGCGGGAGTGGATCTCCGTCGCGGTCGCCTCCACGCCTTCGCCGGCCTCGCCGAAGCTCTGCACGCTGTACCCTGCGCCCCGGAGGATCTGCGCGACCAATGACTTGGCGGTCTGCTGGTGCTCCTGCACACGGATGTCGAACTGCGAGACGGTGATCATGTTGCCGCCGCCGTTCGCGGGCGGCAACATGCCGAGCCCGCTGTAGATCTCCCGGTCCGGGTCCCAGTACGAGCCCTTGCCGCGGCCCGTGTTTTGCAGGTACACCTCGGGCACGATGATTCGCGCCTTGCCGAGCCGCAGGTCCCGCATCCACGATGTCCACGTCTCGTCCAGGGCGTCCATCAGCGGCTCAACCCCGGCATAGTCGGAGCGGCCCAGCGCCGTGCCGCGCAGCGTCCGGTGCGGGCGCATGTTCGGCACGTAGTAAACAAGCAAGCCCTTTTGATAGCCACTATCGAATCCGCCGTCCGCGTCGACTATCTGCGCAAACCCAGCAGTCGCAGGGTGCTCCTCCAGCGGCACGGGGTGGCCAAGCCGGGCATCGTCCCCCTGGTAGAGGCCGTGGTAGACGCGGCCGCGCTCGTGGCGTTCCAGGTGCCGCCAGACCACCTTCTGGTTCTCCCCCACGACCCGCCAGAACGTGACAGCCGCGAGCCGGCCGCTGTGGAACTCCGGCACCGCAGTGTCGGCCGGTACCGAGTCGACCACCGGGTAGTCAGCCATTTCGGTGTCCCAGCCCACGCGCAGGTAGACGCCGCCGTATGCGCTGTCCAGCTCGCCGGCCTCCAGCAGCCCGGCGTACACCGAGCCTTCGTTCATGATCTGGTCGAGTCGCTTCTGCGTCTTCTTGCCCGCCGCGCGTAGCGTCGGCGGCTCAGAAAACAGCAGGTCCGCGGACTTGGCCGCGATGTCCGCCGCCAGCGGGACGTGCAGCTTCGTCGACCTGCTTTGTCCAGCCGGGATCGGACTGCCCCAGAACCAGCGGGCGACCCGGCCGACAGCACCGCCAGCGAACTGCAACGGCCTGTCCCAGCCCTTGAGATCCAAACCCAGGCCCGGCGTCACCGCCCCGTTGCCGTAGACCTCGGCGAGCCGGTCAGGGTCACCGCTGTACCAGGCACCATGCTGCCGGTACAGGCGCATCTCAGCACGCGTATGCGGGGGCGGCCACTCCTGGTCTTCATTAGGGAGCGGCATCACACCACCTCTCTGTCGTTCATGTGATGGCGACCAGCCCGGACGGCAGCACCGGACGCTCATCGGGCCTGGTCACACGCACCCACCCCTGGTAGGTGCCGTCAGGCAGAGTCACCGCGCCGCCAGGGCCTACCCGAATGCGCGCCTCAGCACCGCCCCGGTCAACCGCGCCCCACGAGGCAGGCGCCCACTGGCCTTCGGTCGGCTCGACGCCCGGCTGTGTGAACGCGATCTCGACCGGTTCTGACCCGACGGCGTTGGAGACGAAGAACCGCAAATACTCCAGGCTCAAGCTGCTCATCGTGTCCAAGCCCGACCCCCTCCCGAAAAAGCGCGCCGACCAGGACCTCATCGGCAGGCCAACACGGAGCGGCGGAGTACGCCGGATCACCACATTGACCAGCCCGGAGCCGGTGACGCGGCCGATCATGAGTTGCTTCGTAGCGGAGAGGGGCAACGCGCTGCCGGTGGAGACGACGCGGCCGACCGGCCCACCCCGCGCGTATGCGAGAGGCTTGGCCTGCCCGATACCGGTCGCCTCGTGGATAGCGAGGGCTTTGCCCGCCCGTACCGGCCGCGCCTGGCCGACGCCGGTGACGTGGTTAGCGATCGGGTCGCTGCGCACCGGGAACGCAAGCCCGGTGCCCGCGACCTGACCGGTCATCCGGAGCTTGCGCCGGATCGCAGGCGTGGCCGCACCACTCCCGGCGACCTGGCCTATCCGGTTCGTGCGGGTCGCGGCCACCGGAGCGGCCACGCCGGTCCCGGTCACCTGATCAATCACGAGCGTCTTGGTGGCGGCCACCGGCAGAGACCCGCCACTACCGGACACCTGGCCAGTGCGCTGCGAGCGGGCAGCGAGCACGGCCAGGGCCAGGCCCTGCCCATCGACGCGCACCATGAAGATGTTGGCCGCTCGGGTGACCACTGGACGGTTGGGATAGGAGCGGCCAGCGCGAGCCATGACTGCCTCCTCTACCAGCTAGCGGCGCGATGTGCGGCAGCGGTCGGTGTCAGGACAGAAGATCTCGGCGTGCCAGCCGAACGGATCCGCAGCGTGAACCCATGAGCGGCCAAAACTCCTGACGACACGGTGTGCGAACGGGAGGGCGAGCTGGCCGATGTGAGGTTCTGTCGTGTGAGCTGCGCGGTCACGTACGAGCTGCGGAGCTCGGCGACTTCGGCCGTCAATGCGGGCTCTTCCCAGGAGCCCGTCGCCGACGTGTTGTAGTTGTCCGCCCCAACCCACCGCAGTTCCAGATCACCAATGGCGGGGATTGGCCCAGCCGGGCTGGTCACCGTCATGAACGCCGTCGCGCTGGCTTGGTCTGCCGACACAGTGAACGCGGGTGGTTCGAGCATCGCATCGGTGATGGCGATCACGGCCATGCCCATGTACTGGGACGCGCCTGCGAGCGCCCAACTGGTTTCTCCGGTGCTGGTCGGCTTCCACCAGATGCCCGAGGAGACGCGCCCGAGGGTATTGGTACCGCTGACGTTGCTCGTGAGCTTGGTCGTCAGCAGCGCCCACTCAGGCGTCCCGCCGGTCAGGGTCGCACCGAAGGCGGCATCTTCGGTGCTGAGGAACGCCAGCAGCAGGTCACCGGCCTGGGCGCCGTCAGGGGGCGTGACAGTCGATGTCGTGCCGGTCGCCTGGAATATCTGTGGGCGGACGGTAGGCATTCAGCACCGTTCGACCCACAGGCAGGCCGACACGCTGACGGCTGCCGCGAACTTCGCCCGCAGCACGAACCCGGTGTTGGGCCCGCAGTCGGGCGAGTCACCGAGCGGCAGGTCATACAGGACCGTGCCGCTGTTTGGGGTAAGCGACCATGAGTCGATGACCGCCAGCACGGTCGGCTCCTTGGTTGCGGCCCATGCGGAGGCGGCCAGGAATCCCGGCGCGATGGTGCGGCCGTAGAGCTGCTGCGGCGTCACTGCTGTGGAGTCGGCCGTGCCGGGCGGGTTCGTGGCGAACGTCGCGCTGCAGAGCTCGATATCGCCGGGCACCGCCGCGGCGGTGCCGAGCGTGCTGATCCTGATCTTCTTGATTTCCAGCCCGAACGAGGCGGGCGCGAGCACGCCCAGCACGCTGCGTGCTGTGCCCGCCATGAGCGCCACAGCGGCCGGGGTGATCGCGGAGTAACCAGTCTTGGACATGATCAAACCGCCCGGTAGAAGCCGGAGGGGTCGATCTGGAGGACGACGTTCGAGCCGTCCGGCGAGATGCTGAAGTCGTGGCTGGTCATCGGCACGATGTCGCTGTCCGGAGAGCCGGTCGCGGGCCGGTAGCAGACGATGACCTTCGACCAGCCGCCACCGGCCGTCTGGACGTTGAGCCACGTCTGGTCGGGGATGTCGATGTCCGTCCTGTCGTTGGCCAGGTCCGGGAGCACGTCGTTCAGGTCGGCCGCCGCCAGCACCTTGCGGGCATAGCCGACGTTGGTGGCCTCATCGGTTGCACCGGCGAGCACGGCGGCGAGGCTGGCCTTGTCCTTCAGGACGGCGTCGGACTCGATGCCGGTCGCCGCCAGGACGACGACGACCAGGGCGCTGGTGGCGGGGTCGCCAAGCCGGACGCGACGGTATAGCTCGACGCTCCTGCCCTTAGCGATATTGAATTCAAAGTCGGCCACGAGAGGCCCTCCTTGGAATCGGTTGGGTGTGGGTGCGGGGGCTACCAGGCGGCGGCACGGTGGGTGGCGGCACGAGGAATCCGGGGCGTGGCGACGTCCGTCCCGGGCAGAGGCCCGATCCAGCCCTGGTCAGACCAAGCCACGCTGTCGATCCAGCCCGGTGTAGAGCTCTCGTTCACGCTGCCGAAGCGCACGGCGTCCCAACTGCTGGCGACTGCCACGTCGGATCCCGACAGCTCGATGGCCGGTGTGGAAGCCTCCGGGGCGGTGAAGATGCGGGCCGTCGCAGAGCCGCTGTTGTCGCTGTTGGCTTGCATCTCCAGCCGGATCCACCCGCCGGGCAGGGTGAAGGTCTTCGTGTCGAGGTTGTTCTGATTGAAGTTCGTGTTGCGCCACAAGATGATCTGTCCGCCGCTGATATCCAGGCCGAACATGTCACCGTTCGCCAACGCCATCTCGATCAGGCTGTTTGAGGGGCTCACGGGCCTCGCGTACCAGCGGGCCCACCGCGTCCCGGTCCCGGACAGCGCGTACTGGACGTAGCCGATCGCGCCCGCTGCGATCTGGGCCGAGAGCGGCCCGCGATATGCCTGAGCGGAGCTGTAGGTGATGCTGTCTGTGGCGCTGAACGCGGTCCCTGATGCGCTGCCGGAGTTGGCGGGCGTGATGGCGGTGCCGTTGCTGCCGCCGTCGAAGGAGTTGCTAGCTCCCGCCATGCTCGCCGCCCTTCTCGGTGGAATGGAGAGTTGGTGTGGTCCCGGCCGCCGACTGCCCCTCAACAGCGGCGGCCGGGACCACTCACAGGCCCACGCCGGCGAGGCGGTGGGCGTAAGTTGCGCAAGTCTTATAGCTTGCGCCAGTAGTCGGGCAGACGCTCCATCAGCGGCATCCAGGCCGCCTGCGTGGTGTGCAGGATGTACCGGCTGGCGTCGATGGAGTGGTCGTCGACCTTCACGGGGGCGTCGTCGCCTTTCTCGGCTTTCCGGTCGTCCCAGGAGTAGGAGCCGACCTCGCCGAGCCAGCCGTGACAGGAGCGATGCACCCTCAGCAGGTCACCAGCGATCAAGTTGCTGACGGTGCGGATGCCGTCGAGCACGGCATTGTCGCCGAGCTGCGGCAGCAACCCGTCGTGGTGGAGCTGGGTGACGAACGAGGCAGCGCTGGGGTCGACGATGATCCAGTCGGGCCTGAGGCCCATCGTGCCGGGCCCGTACGTGTCCGGCACATTGTCCAGCCAGTCGGTGATCTTCGCCGAGTACTCCGCGTCAGTCAGCTGTCGCCGCTCTGCGCGAGAGTCCCATCGCCACTCGGATGCCAGGTAGACGCGCCGCTGCCCGGCTGCGTCTGGGACGGACACCCCAGCAAGCAGGGCTGAGAATGGATTGACCGTGCCATAGTCAATGCCCACCCCCAGCCACCGCTCCATGAGCGGCAGCTCGTCGACGATGTGCCGGTCCGGGTCCCACATGTCGAAGATCGCGCCTTCGGCCATGCACCACTCGCCCAGGACGTACCGCCGGTACCACAGACCCGTGTACTCAGCCTTGAGGTTCGCGACGTACAGCGGATCCAAGCTCGGGTTGTCGTCGAGTGTGAAGTGCCACCAGCGCAGGTCCAGCTCGTGCGAGCGGAGCAGGAACCTCTTCCTCAACCAATGGTTGGGCGCGTCAGGGTTCGTCGTCGCGAAGATCATCGCGCCCGGGACGGAGCATCGCGCGAGCAGCTGATCCCAGAAAGCTTCGGGGATCAGCGTCGCCTCGTCGACGTACGCGCCAGCGCATGTGAGACCCCGCAGCCGGGACTCCGAGCGGACGTCGTTCGCGCTGATGATCTCGACGCGACGGCCGAGGACGTTGGCGGTGACGGCGCCTCTCGTATAGAAGATGCGCCGCGCCACCGGCCCCGTAAGCGACGGGTCCATCAGTGGCTCGAACACATTGCGGGCGATCGTGTCGCTCGTTTTGCCGACGACTACCAGATGGCCGCCACGTGGTGCCTGCGTCACGTAGATCAAGAACCGCAGCAGCGAGGCGATCGTCTTCCCGCTTCGTACGCTGCCGGTCCAGATATTGATCCGCGACGTGGACTCCGCGATGCTGCGCTCCTGCATCGGCGACAGCGTGACAACAGCCAGACTCACGGGCTGTCCTCGCCGGCCTCGATGGCATCGACGACCTCGACCGACACCTCGTCCTGGCCATGCCGGGACTGCAGACTCGCGAACAGATTGCCGAGCAGGCTGGCGATGTCGCCGTTCTCCGAACCGTTGCGGTTGATCAGGTCCAGGCCCAACAAGCTGCATCGGCGGGCGATCAGCTTCTCGGCCTGGTCCACGGCCTTCACATCGCCGGATAGCGCCTTGGCCCAGACGGCCGCCATGAGCCGGTCCAGCCGGTCGATCTCGATCTGCAGCAGGTGCTCAGACGCGATGTGCTCGGCCTTGGCGGCCTTCTGCATCGAGCGGGTGATGTCCTTGATGACGGCCGCGGAGGAGGAGTAGCCCAAGTTCTCAGCGATGATCGTGGGGCTGATGCCCGCGATCCGCATCTGTACGGCCTTGGCGCGCCGCTCCGCGACAACGGTGGCCGACGCTCGCTTCTTACTGGAAACCATGAGGGGACCCCCGTCCGAGGTATGGAGAGTGAAGGCGGGTCAGCTGTCGGTGCCGCGCCAGACGTGAAGGACGAGCTGACCGCCCTTCACCACCGGCCCGAGCCGCATGTCCGGGCCCACCAAGTGTTCGGCGTCGTCGTCCACAAGCACCCCGGCGTCGGTCATCGCGCCGTCCACCGCGGCTTTGGCCGAGGGGTACCAGTTGCCCGGGTCGCGTCGGCGCCGGTCGGTCGGCCGGAGCTCGCCGACGACGTACACCCGCTCAAGCCGGGGCAGGCCGACCGCCACGGAGGCCTTATGGCCGGCGCGGCGCAGCAGCTTCGTGATCCGGGCCTTGACCATCGGGTGGAGCCGCTGATTCGAGTTCAGCAGCTCCATGCCGGGCGGCAGCTCGATCGTCCAGTGCGGGGAAGGGCGCTCGTCGAACCACACAGGCCACCTCCTCCGTGCGAGACTGGCCCGCATGTATGAACTGGTCCCGGGCGCATACACACCGGTCACGATCGTTGCGACCCGCCACGGCGGCCGGTACGAAGGGGGCAAGTTCGCGGCGTTCCCGCTGGAGGCGTGGGACCTTCCCCGCGATGCCTACGCCGGGGACCGCATCGCCTCCGAGTGGTGGGACAACAACACGAGCCCGGTCGGGGTGGGCGACACCCCAGATGAGGCGCTGAAGAATCTCGGACGCAAGCTCACTGAGCAGCCGCGAACGCCCCGATGACCGCCCACGAATGCCACCGGAACAGCACTTCGGGCGCGTGCCACCCGGCCGCGACCATCGCGTCCGCGGTGGCCTGCTGCGGGTACGGCCGGAGCACTCCGCGCAGCGCGCGCGCCTTGGCCCGGATCGCCGCGTCGGAGATGCCACGCGCCGCCTTGTAGTCGTGCGCCACGTCGGTGCCGATCTCCGCCCACCGCGAATCGATGGCGCGGATCTTCTCCGCGACGATCAGCGCGCCCGACTCAGCCGAGCGCTGCCGCGCGAGCCGTAGCGCCTTAACGCGTTCCCGACGCGGCAGGAACTGCAGCGTGAACAGGCACAACGTGAGGTCCGCGTCCTCATGCACCAGCGGCCCCTCCTGGACGCGGGTCGCGCTCAGGATGACGTCGTGCTCGCCGCCGATCTGCTTCAGCTCGATCATGGCCTGGTCGAGCATCGCGGGCTGCTCGTCGTACAGCACGAACCGGATGCCCCGGTTCGGGTGCCGCTGCAGGATGCGCCGCGCTGACGCGCCCGTCGACGCGCCGAGGTCCGCGACCAGGCCGCCGGCCGGGACCAGCCAGTCGGCCGTCTCGGCGACGAGGTCCTGGATCACGTCGTAGTGCGGCACGCTGGCGCGTACGTGGTCGTCGAAGACGTCGACCACGTCGGGCGTGAACTGCCACGCTCCCGTGCCGAACCGCTCGGCGATGTCGGTGTCCTCGTCGCTCATGCTCTGCTCCTGACGAGGCGCTGGTACTCGGCCCGATAGAAGCGGGCCGGGTTCGGCAGCACGCTCGTGATCACCGTCTTCAGCCCCAGGCCGTCCTGGAACGCGACCTTCGGCCGCTTCACCACGGCGTCGGGCAGAAGCCCGGCGTATGCCCGCTGGAGCACGGCCTTGGGGTGGGCTTTGCCGTCGGCGACCGCGTGCTGCTGCAGCGACAGAGCCAGGTCGACCACGACCGGGTCGCAGAACGGGAGACGCCCCTCCACCGAGTGCGCCATGAACGTCTTGTTGACGCGGGGGAAGTTCTTCCTCGCCTGGGCGGCCATCAGGTCACGCCGGTAGACGTGCCAGTCGGTGGTCTTGAGCGCGTGGTAGGCGAACCCGTACGACGCCCACAGCTCGTCCGACCCCTCGCCTGAGTAGGTGACCTTGAAGCCGTCCGAGCGGATCCGTTCGGCGAGATGCAGGCACGCCCAACCGATCTCGACCTGCGCCTTGTGCGGCATCTCGACGATCTGGACTACGCGCGCCAGGTCGTCGGCGCTAGGCACCGGGATGTCGACCTCGACCAGCTCGATCCCGAGGTGATGCGCGACCTCGCGCGCGCACCGCAGGTCCCTGGACTTGGGGTCCATGCGGGCGGTGTAGGCGACCAGGCCAGGCACGTGCTGCGCGAGTTCGTAGGTGATGGCGGCCGAGTCGATCCCGCCGGACAGCAGCGCGCACACCGGCACGTCGGCTATGAGCCGTCGCTGCACGGCCTTCCCGAGTGCGGACTTCAGCCTGGTCGACGCCTGCGTCATGGTGTAGCCCGCCGGTGTGCACCGCTGGGTGTGGAAGCGCGACCAGGCGGCGCGGTCGCCATGGATCGTCCCCCAGTGGCCGGCCGGGACATCCGCGATCAGGTGAGATGCCATGGGGCGGCCTGCCGCGGCGAATGCCTTAAGCTCCGACGCGGCCATGACGGGCTGCGCCAGATGTAGATGCAGCGGGATCTCGCCGTGCCGGTCGCGGGCGACGTGGAGCACGCCGGGGCGACGCTCGTTCACCCACGCCACGGCGAACATGCCGTTCACCAGCGGCAGCGCCCGGTCAGGGCCGAGCACCGCGAGCGCGGCGGCCAGGACCTCCGTGTCGCCCGTCGTCTTCCACTCCCGGCCCGGGTCGCGCTCCTCCACGGCCTGGCGCAGCTCGGCGGCGTTGTAAATCTCGCCGTTGTAGGCGATCGTGACCGGCCCGTCCCGGAACGGCTGATCCGAACGGGGGTCGAGGTCCTGGACGGCGAGCCGGGTGTGCCCGAGGTGCACGCCGGCCACCGTTGCCGTCCTGGCCGCATCGGGCCCGCGATGCATAAGCGCGGCCACGGCCGGAGCAATGTTCAGCTTGCCGAGACCGGCGACGACACCGCACATCAGATCCTCCCCGCGTCACGCAGCGGCACGAGCACCTGGTCGCGGATGGTCGCGGCGATCCGCGCCATCATCACGGGCGGCACCGCGCGGCCGATGCGCTCCCAGCGGCGCCCGAAGTCGCCCGTCAACACGAAGTCGTCCGGGAAGCCGCCCAGCCTGCGCAGCTCCGCGAGACTCGGGTATCGCGGGTGGTCCGGGTGAGTGAGAGCGGCGGTTCCCGCCGTGCCCGCCCTGGCCACGATGGTGGCGGTCGGCTGGTCCCAGGCCAGCCGCTTGAGGCTCAGCCGTGTCGGGTGTCCCTGGCCGGGGCGGATCTCCCCCCACAGTCGTTCGATCGAGTAACCGCGGAAGCTCAGCGGATACCCGGTCTCCGGGTCGGCCCGCAGGTCATCGAACGCGCCAGGCAGATCGTGGATCGCGTCCCGCACCGTGTAGCGGTACGGCAGCGGCACCGGGTGGACGGGCTCCACGCCGAGGTCGTCGCGGACCCCGACGAAGATGAGTCGCCGCCTGGCCTGTGGCACGCCGAGCCACTGCGCGTCGAGCAGCTTCGCGCTGACCCGGTAGCCGGCCTTGCGCAGCGCGGCCAGGATCTCCTTGAAGTACCCCTTGGCGGTGCCCTGGACCAGGCCCGCGACGTTCTCCGCGACGAACGTCTTCGGCTGCAGGTCGCCCAAGAGCCGGGTGAACTCGAAGAACAGGTCGTCGACTCGCTGCTGGGTGTCGCTGTACGGCTTGACGATGCCCCATCCGGCTTCCCGCTTGCCCGAGGTGGAGAACGCGGCGCACGGCGGGGAGCCGTCCATCAGGTCGATCTCTCCCGCCTTGAGGTTGATCCGGTCGAGGATGTCCTTGGCGGTGACCTCGCGGATGTCGCGGGTATCCAGGTGGGTGTACGGGGCGGCGTTGGCTCGGTACGTGTCGGCGGCCGCGGGGATGAACTCGCTGGCCCATAGCATGCGGAATCCGGCCATGCGGTAGCCGAGAGACGAGCCGCCGCAGCCCGAGAACGTCGAGATCCCGTTGAAGCCGTTCCACGGCACCGCCCGGACCTCTGCCATCGACGGCACCCTGTACGGCGGCTTGATCATCGGGGCTTGCCGCTCCATTCGTATGCGCAGCGGGGGCACTGGTAGTCGGTGCTGATGTCGTCGTCGAACGACTGGAATTTCTCTGGCGACGGGCCATCCGCAGCATGGTCGGCCGCGCCGTCATCGCCGTACTCGTCGTTGTGCACCCCGACCGCGACGTGCGCGTCCACCGCGAGAGCTTCCTCCAGGTCGGCCAGCTCGTCGGAGGAGTAGCCCGTGGCCGCGAGCAGGTTCGCGTCCGCCTGCTGGATGTCCTGCAGGGACTGGGCCAGCACGTTCTCGTACCAGCCACCCTTCTCGCTTGTCCTGTTGTGAGCGATCAGGTACGCCTCAGCGTCGGCATCGGACCTTGACGACCAGCCGCGGACGATCGGCGCGATCCATGTGCCGTTCTCGGCCAGCTGCACACCCTGCGGAGGACTCGCGCCCTCGGCGGCCATCTGCGCCAGTACCTCTTTGCGGCCGTGCCCGGCGACGAGCCGGCCGGTGCGCTCGTCGATCTCCCCGGCGACGACGCAGCCGAACGTCTCGATGCTGGCGCGAATGCCAGCGAGGTCGTGGTCCTTGGGGTTCCTCATGGCGGACGGGATGTCCGGGAGGGGCATGTATTCGATGTAGCGCTGCGTCACGTCTCGTCCTCGGTTCGATCATTACCCGGCCCCGGCTCGTTTTCCGCGCCTCCCCCATGCGGCGCAGGGCCGCGCCGGGGCCGGGTAGACATGGGGAAGGCCCCGTCCCATCTCGGGAATCGGGACCTTCCAGCGTGTGCGCGTCTTAGAGGGTGTTGCTGAACTTCTGATCTCGGAAACCGTCGTACCCGGGATGTGAATGGGGGGCCGGGAACCGCCGGAGCGTGCGGGTGAGTGCGGTGGTCGTGCACCGCCGACCGAGCGACCGGCGCCACCTGGGACGAGATCGCGGCCGTTCTGGATGTCAGCCCCGACACCGCCGCCCGCCGCTACCGCACCTGACGGCGAGCTGGCACCTCATCGAGCGGCGCTCACGCACTGATCGAGAAAGCCTTGGCGCGTGCAGCCGTCGGGATGGTGAGATGGCACGATGATCAACCACGACGAGGCGGCTGTCCGACCGTTGACATTGGCCTGGGTGAGCCGGCATCTGGAGGTCGGCGAACGGATAGTCAAAACCGAGGCGCTACGCGGCGGCATCACTGCTGACATGCGGAGGCTGACCATCGGCACGCAGGACGGACGCACGCGTGACCTGGTGCTGCGGAGTTACGTCGACCCGTTCTACGTGGAGCGCGCCGAGGGCGGACTGAACAGGGAGGCCGGAGCTCTGACCCTGCTGGCGGGGACCGGCGTGGCGGCTCCTGAACTGGTCGCGGTTGATCCAACCGCCGCGCATTGCGAGTACCCGTCGCTCTTGATGACACATCTAACGGGCCGGACGGTCCTCGACGATGAGGGAGTGGAGACGCGCGTCCCACTGCTGGCCCGTCAACTCGTGGCCATCCACGCGCTGCGGCCCGCCGAGCGGCCCCGGAAGTATGTGACGCTGACGACCGCCGACACCGTCGTGGTTCCGAAGGGCGCCGACGCTGCGGTATGGGCCGTGGCGATCGACGTGATCCGCAAGCCCACGCCGCCCAATGAAGGGCGATTCCTGCACCGGGACTTCCAGCCCGGCAACGTGCTGTTCGCCATGTCGCCCCCAAGCCCGGCAGGTGCCCGGATCACCGGCGTCGTCGACTGGGCCGCGACCTCCTGGGGCCCGGCAGACCTCGATGTCGCGCACTGCTCCACCAATCTCGCGCTGCTGCACGGACCGGCGTGGGGTCTGCGGTTCGCTGAGGCGTATGAGGAAGCCGGCGGGGTGCTGGCCGCGGCCACGAGCGAGCGGCTGTACTGGCAGGTGCGGGACGCGCTGGCGGCTTCAGAAGAGGTGCAGGTGGTGTCGCAGCCATGGAGGGAGGCAGGAAGGGCAGAGTTGACGACGCGATCCGTGGAGGAGCGGCTGGACGCCTATGTCATCGCCCTGATGGACGCGCTGGGCTGAGCCCTGGCGGTCCGGCTGCAGCCCGACCCCATCGGAGGTTCGAAAACACCCTCTTAGAGCGCCTGAGACAAGATCAACTCTGGGAGTATCAGAGATATCCGGGAGGGCCGTGAACGTCCGTCACGCGCGGACTCGGCGACGCGCCTGTACAATCGTGCAAGCACTTTGGCATGCGTCTTCTACCCTGGCGTGCAGCATATGCACTGTTGTCAAGCCACCGCAAGCCAGCGCGCCCGGCATTGGGGGTAAGTACGTGAAGCGGACGATCGCGTGGCTCTCGGCATGGCCTCAATCCAGCGCGATCACAGGGCGTGGAATCTAGACTTTTCCTATGTTCGATACCCCTACGACTGCGCGAGACCCGGTTCTAGGCCCAATGCCGCCCTTTAGGTCACGAGCCGTTAGAGAACGGCGAGAGACCGACCTTCACACGGTGCTCACTTCGGGCCCAATGGATGCGCTCATCGAATGGGCCGACGGGGGCTTCTTCCTGATCGACGGGCAAGCCAGATTGGGGGCGATCTCCGACCTCCTCAATCGGGAACAACGCAGACACTTAGCTGCTTCCATGAGGGCGCATGCCCGCAGGCGCACCTCCGATACCCCCACCCTGCCGATCATCGGCCGCGATGGAGTGCTTCGGAACGGCGCAACACGGCTTTCAATACCGCCGGCCACGAACCCGCGGCTTGGCCAGCTAGCAGCGGGGTGCCCTCGACCTGACTACCTCGACGTCAGGAGGCACACACCGTCCCCCGTAAACAACTTCTCTGGCGGCGAAGCCACAGCTTCGGCTGACCGCCTCGCAGGCCGGGCTGTGGCGGCCTTGCCTGGGGTCTACACGCTCGCACAGGAGGTCATCCGGCGGTCGCGAGTAGCCGAGTACCACCGTCTCCATACTGTTGGAACCGCCGAGCTCATGTTCTGGGCGATCGTGGCCTGGGTCTCCAGGCTGCTGACTCTGGCTCGCGCACAACGCACTGCAGCAGTGAAAGCATCCACACTTCTGACGCAGCGTTCACGCCGACGCCGACGTCGACGCCGCTTCGTGGGGGTCGCGCTGTCGAACCCTGTACCTCCCACGGTGCCCGCTCGCCGCCCCAAGGGGGCGGCCGATGGGCGCCTTCCTCATCGGGGTCCTTGTTGGGATGCTCGTCAACGAGCTGGGCGAGCTGTGCCCGTGGGCGTCGCGTAGGCTCGTATTCCTTGCTGCCCTGGCGGTTCACCGTGACCATGAACGTGCCCAGCAGTGCGCAGCCCGGCAATATGCGGCTCTAGCCCTCGTACCAGGGAAAGCTACCTGGCTTCTCGCTGCCCTCCTCCTCGTAGGGGCGCTCCTCGTCGGTGCCGCCTGGCGAAGCCGGACAAAGGCCAGGATCTTCACCTCCTTGTTCGCGAAAGCGCGGATGCTTCGCCATGCCCTCGCTCGCGTCAGGCGGGAGGTGATACGTCGCCGATTCCGGCGGTACCTGCGTCGGTGAGGCGGTGGCCTGGCTGGGGGCTGCATCGAGCCACCTTCGCCACGCCGCTGCTCGGCCTTACGCGGTCAACCTCCTCACATGCCAATTCCCGCCGTGGCGTTGTCCGCCCACTGGTCGACGATCCGGAGATACTCGTACAGCGCAGCCGAGTTCGGTGCCCACCCGCCCTGCTCGGCGATCGTCTTGTAGTCGTGCTTTGCCTCCCGGGCCGCCGTGGCCAGGCCGGCACGCATGCTGTGCCCGGTGATGCCGGCCAGGCCCACCGCCTTGGCCGCGTCCGCGATGGCGATCCCGATGCCCTGCCCGCTAATCGGGCCCAGCATCTTGTGCCGGTTGAAGCGCATGAACGCAGGCCCGTCCGGAGCGAGGTCCGCGGCTTCCGCCCACGCTAACCAGGCAGTCTGTGCGCACGTCCACTCGTTCTCACCCTTCTTGATCACGGGCGATCGGGCGCCGGTCTTGCCGTAACGGCTGAACACCTGTAGGCCCTTGCCCGGCACCACGACTACGTCCCGGGCGCGAAGGTTCGCCAGCTCCGACCGGCGCGCCGCCATGCCGAATCCCACCGTCAGGATCGCCCGGTCCCGCAACCCCTTCAGCGTGTCCGGCAACGCCTTCGACATCATGCGGAGCTGCATCACCGTCAACGCGGGGGCCTTGCCGCGGCCGCGCTGCTCTCCCGCCTCGGCCAGCATGCGAACCAGCGCGTCGACCGCCTTCTTCCCCTTCTTCGGCCCGTCCGGGTGCACGGCGACCCCGCGCTCACGAAGGCACACCGCCGCGCCGTACAAGTTCCGCTCGATCGTCGCCGGCGCCGCACCACCCTTGCCACGCCAGATCACGAACCCGAGGAACGCGCCCGGCGTGCCGGCCTCCAGCGGGATGCCGACCTCGGCGACGTACCGCTCCCACACCCGCCAATCGGAGGCGTAGGAGCGCAGCGTGTTCTCCGAGCGGGGCTCGAACTCCTCGGCCGCCTGGTCGAGCGCGGCGAGCCGGGCCCACCTCTCCGCCTCGTCGGCGGGGACCAGGCCACCGCCGCCAGGCAGCTCCAGCTCGGTCACTCCGCACACTCCTGGTCGTCGAACGCCTTGGCCAGCAGCTCCCTCGCGGTGAAGAACGCCAGGTAGCGGTCCTCTGCCTCCCGCCAGATCATCTCGTCGTCACGGCCCGCCTCCCACCAGGCGCGCGTCAGGTCCTCCGGGTGGCTGTACGTCACGTCGTAGAAGCACCGGCCGCCGAGCACGTACTCACAGGGCTCCTGGCGTGGCTCCTGGTCATCCTGGAACGGGAACGGAGCGTGGTAGGCGACTCCGGCGCCGTGCCAGCCACCGGTCTCCGGCCACAGGAAGGCTTCCGCGGGCGGCTTCATGAGCAGCATCTCGACGGTGCCGTGCTCGCCGGTGAGTAGGTAGTGGACCAGCTTGGTGCGGTCGCCCTCGGCCTCGGCGTCAACGATCTTGCGGGTGAACTGGCTCTCGCTCACTTCGGTGTCTCCATGGGATGAGGGGTGGCCCCGGCGTGAGTGGGCCGGGGCCGGGGTGATCAGGGGTTGCCTGTAGTCGCGCTCATGCGCGGGTGCCGGCGTAAGGCGCCTCGTCGGCGTACGGGCCGTCGTCGGGCTCCAGGACCAGGTCCAGCATCACCTCGCGGGGCAGGATGTCGCCGTACGGCCAGGACGCGGTGCCGCTGTCGGGGAGGTGCCACTGCCGGGCGACCACGCGGTACACGCCGTCCTCGTGTGTGATGAAGTCGCCCACCGAGGGCGGGTGAACGGTTGGGTAGCCGGTGGTCTCGATCTGGTTGTAGTGGTAGCCGCCGCCGGCGGCGGGGGTGCGGACCATGAAGACGCAGCCGATGAGGGTCGAGTGCGTCATGGCGGGGCGAGAGTCAGGCATGTCGCCAGCCTTTCTGCTTGCGTGTTCTCGGGTTGGTTAACGCCCGGTGTGGGTGCACCGGGCGGCGTCGAGCTTCGTGACCATTCCGTGATAAAGCGTCGTGATCAAGCGCTCTCGGAGATCATTCTAACTCACGATAAGGGACGTTATCGTGAGTTACAGGGCTTGATCACGAAGCCCTCGCGAGGTCTTTGCGTCCCACAGGCACGCGCCCAAACGCGTCAGTCACTCGGACGGCGCGGATCGCGCCAGGGCTTAACGAACTTGAGCTGCTGCTGCGCCCCCTCAATCCAGACGCTAGACGGCACTGTGCGGAGCGCCTCCTCTACGGGTGACCGCACCACCGGCTTGTCCCCCGACCGATCCACCACGACATCCGGCGGGAAGCCTGGCCCCAGCATCGCCAAGTGCCAACCCAACTGGGCAGCTTTCCGCACCAGCTCGTCCATCTCGGCGGCTCCAAGAGACGCACCTTCCATGCTGGCCTGTGCCAGCTCCTCCTCCACGTCCTCCCGGGCCTGCTCCACCTCGGCCAATTCCACGGCCATCCCCGCCGCCTCTACCCGCTTCGCCCGCCCCATCGCCGACGCCAACGGGCGGCGCAACACCACCACCGCCACCACCACAGCGACAGGCCAGGCGAGAGAGCCCACGAGAGACGCCACAAGCTCGAAACCCGACATGCTTCAGTGCCCGCAGACGTACGTCCACGTCGCCTCGGCGTAGCGCTTCGCCGCATCCGCAGGCTTAACGCCGAGCTTGTCCATGTTCTCGCGCGACTGGCCGTTCGCCAACCCGATCTGCGCCAAGGCGGCGATGGCCTCCGGCCCATCCGACTGACACATGGCCTTGGCCTTCTCGAACATGGCCTCGTAGCTGTCACTGGCGATGAACCCCGCCGCCTTCACCTCCTCAATCCACTGGGCCTGCGCATCGTCGCCCGAGCAGCCAACCAAGGACATCGCGAGCGTGGACGCGGCAGCGAAGCCGAAAAGGGAGCGGCGCATAGAGATCCTTTCGAGGAAGAGTCCGACGCTGGTCGTGCCGTAGCCGGAGAATCGCAGACGGGCGGCGCAGCGTTACAAGCCGCCAGAGAGGCGCGGACCCGGCCGGCCACGCGAACGACGACGCTCCAACTCCACCTCCAACAACTCCCGGACGTTGACCAGCCCCCCCGCCTCCCCTCGCCTGCGAGCCCGCGGCAACCCCGTCGACGCGTCCACCACCAGACAGCGCAACCGGCCAGCATTCACCCAACGACCAACCGTCGACCGGTCCACGCCAGCACGAGCCGCAGCCACCTCGAAATCCACCCACACACCACCAACCATGCACCACACACCAGACACCAGACCAAGAGCCGGACCAGAGAACAGCACGGCAGCCCGACACCAACCGCACCCAGCCCCCGCCGGCCCCCCGGGGAGTGGGGGGCGCGCGACCCTGGGAACGGAAGAACCCCGCACGCTGGCTGCGTACGGGGTTCTGAAACGCGCGTCCGCGCGATACCGCTAGATGCCCCTGGTCAACGTCTCCTGGAGCCCGCGAAGCTCACGACGGATCGCCATGTCGCTGTTAGCGATGACGGCCCGGAGTCGCTTCACCTCGCGTCGGGCCTCCACGGAGTAAGGCGAGTTGGGCAGGGCCTGACGCTGGTGGCGGGCCTCTGCGACGGTCTCCAGCTCGTGTGCAGCTACGTGGGCGGCGATGAGCGGCGTCGTGATCGCCTCGTGCCAGAACATGACGGCGTTCTCCACGCCCCGGCAGTGGCCGATGTCGAACTTCACGACGGCCTTACGCGGCTCGCCAGGGTAGAGGACCAGTGCACCGACGGGGACGTACAGCTCCGCCATGAGGAGAACGTACAGCTCCGCAGTCTCTTCGATCAGGCCGTTCGTGGGGGTCGTGTTGTACATTGCGTGCGCCTTCCGGTGTTGGGTTGGTTGGGGAGGGAAACCGGGGCGCGCGGGTACGCGCCCCGGTGTTGTTGCTAGCCCTGCTGGGGGTTCTGCTGGGCCTTGAAAGCGGCCAGCATGGATTCCTGCGCGGTCACGTCCAGACCGTTGTTCCGGGCCACCGCAATGGCGGCTTCCAGGTCCGTGACGGTCTTGTCCAGAAGCTCACCGGCGGCCCGCTTCTCCGCTTCCTTGCGGGCAAGCTCACGCTGGGCGGCGATCCGCTCCATGGCGTCGGGCATGACGGCCTTGATCCACTTGGTCAGGTCCGGGACGCTGACACCAGCGGGCTGCGCCAGCGGATGGTCGAGGTCAACCCCCAGCAGGTACGCGCCATGGAAGCGACGCGATGTGTAGCGCTTGACCTGCTTGCTGATGCCCTGGCTGTAGACGTACGCGGACGGGTAGTTCTCCACGTCCGGGACGGCGACCAGGTCCTCGCCGACGGTCGCGTCACCTGCCAGGAGTTCGTCAGCGTGAAGGCTGACGAGCGTTGCGATGCTGGGGCGCATGCCCCCAACGAACGACCAGAACGAAGCGGTTCCGCGACCGCTACCGCCCTTCGGAGTCTCCGCGCGGGTCAGCCACGCGTACACGGGCAGCAGGGCGGTCGCCTGGTCCTCGGTGAGCTTGACCTCAGGGGCGTTGGTGGTGGTCGTGTTCTCAGACATGATCAGTCCCTACTTGGGTTGGTTGTTTTTACGCTTGCGGTTTTGCTTGCGTGATCGCCGGTAGAGCCACACTGCCGCAACGATCGCGCCGACGGCCACCACGATGAGGAGACCGAGGGTTAGGCCCATGGGGCCACCCATGGCCGCCGGGGCAGCGGTCAGGGTGACGGTGGGCGCGGGCGGAGCGGGGACGCATGCGACTCCGGGGAGCGGAGGGGTTGCGCATGCGATCACCGGGGCTGCTGGCCCTGCGGGCATGGTCACCGGTGGTGTGGGGGCGGGGGGTGTCGGACCCGCCAGCGTCGGAAGCGGGTCCGTCGTGACGAATACCGTCGTGGGCGACGGGGTGAGCGTCGAAACGGACGGGGCAGGCGTCACGGTCTTGAGGGACACCGACGCTTGCGGGGTCACGGTCTTGACCGACACTGACGGTTCCGGGGTGACGGTCCGCACCGACACCGACACCGATGGGGTGGGGACGGGCGGAGTGACGGTCACCGTGGGCGGCGTGACGGTTACATAAACCGTCGCGGTTGCGGTCACGGTCACCGGAGTTTCCGGAGTCACCGTCGGTGGCGTGTCTGGCGACAGCGCAGACGCGTACGCCAGGGTTGGGAGAATCGCACCGGAGAGGGCGAGTGCGACCGCGATGGTCGCCGTCCTCCCGTGTGCTCTCGTTAACTTCATGACCCAAGTCTATGGGTCATTCGGTTTTCGTGACAACCATCTGACGGTGTTCCAGGCGAGATTTCTTCGAGTGTCCGACGTTGTGGCCTGGCCAAACGCTCTTTTCCCTCCGCTCCGCTCTGGCCTCCGTGCCGCGCCTTCCCTTGTACGCCGCCAGATTGCCCGTAGAGCGTCGTTGATCGTGTTCCGCGTGTCTCATGGTCGGATCGGACGCGAGAGCGCTTTAGCTTGCGTCTGAGTGCGCTCTAGGGGGTCCAGTCGTGTTCTCGCGTGCCTGTCTCGTCGTGGTTGAAAGCCATCAGCGACGATGAGTGAGCGGGGGCGGGTTCGCTGCTGCAGGTCCGGCAGTAGTCGGCGTCGCCTGCGTGGGTCCACCCGTAGCGTTGTGCGGCTTGGTCGCGGGCGTGTGCTGGGGAGTCTTCGGCGAGGTGTGCCTGGGAGCCGCAGCGGGGGGTGTCGCAGTGGAGCCCGATGAGAATGCTCATGTGTTGTCCAGGGTGTGGCGTCGGCCGATGATGCGTTGGGCGTGGTCGCGGTATGCGGCGACCTGC
Source organism: Nonomuraea sp. NPDC050733 (assembly GCF_040654215.1). Taxonomy (NCBI): domain Bacteria; kingdom Bacillati; phylum Actinomycetota; class Actinomycetes; order Streptosporangiales; family Streptosporangiaceae; genus Nonomuraea; species Nonomuraea sp. NPDC050733. The sequence continues at coordinate 50,642 of NZ_JBFAHO010000029.1, forward strand.
TCGGGGGTGAGTCGCTGCTGCTGGGATGGGATCTTGATGACGGCGTCGCGGACGCGGAGCTGCTCGCTGGGGTCGTCCCTGGCGGCGAGGAACGCCTGGAGGACGAGGTAGGCGCTCCAGGGGCAGCCGACGAGTTCGCGGATGACCTGGTCGAGGTTCCAGTCTGCGCGCATTTCGACGAGGAGGGCGGCGAGGGGGCCGTAGGCCGGCCGGAGGGTGGGCTTGTCGCTCGAGGTGGGCATGTGGGGTCCTCTTGGTTGCGTGAGCTGTGGGCTTCTGGGCGCGTGATCTTGTTCTCTTCCACGTCAGCCACGTACGGGGAGATCCATTAAGGGATAGAGAGAAGGGATAGCTATTAGGGATAGGGGCCCCCGCCAGAGCGTGGCCTAACGAGGGGTTTGGTTACGGTCTGAGCGTGGCCACGGGCCACGCTGTGGCCGTAACCAAACCCCCTCCGATTTCATGATCATTTAAGGGTTATCCACAGGCTTCAACGACCGGTTTGGCTACGGTCTGAGCGTGACCTAACCGGGGGCTGGTGGGAGCTCCACCGATGCCGGCAACCGCGGCAGGTAGTAGTCCACCGCGTGCCCCCGCCGAGCGAACACCGGCCGCCCGAGGGAATCCGTGTCGATCTGCACCCTGACCTCGACCCCGCGAGCCGCGAGCCTCTGCAACGACTCGCTCAGGCCCCGCGCGCCGAGCCCGGTCCGCATCTGCAACGTCTCCGTCAACGTGATCTTCGTGCCGTCGTCCCTGCGGTCCCCGCGATGCCACAGCATGCGGCGCGTCGCCTTGTGCGCCCGCTCAGCAATCACGAACAGCACACACCGGTCCGAAGCTGGCATCCCCTTCGCGGCAGGCGTCCCAAGCCACGCAGCCACCTCCCCGACCAGGCTTTCGGCCACCACTCCCCCTGTCGCGCATCATCGTCCTTGAGGGAAGGGCGGTCATATAAGGTCACACCGGTCGTTCTCGGCCTCAACACCGTAGCGCCAGCCGCGACAGCGGCTCTCCTCATCTGCCATGTGCTCTCCTCCCAATCAGTCACCGGCCCGGGCGCGGAGCCCGGCCGGTCAGGTCGTACATCTGGCGTTTCGCGCGGTCCGACAAGACGTCGTACGCCTCCGTCACCCGCTTGAACCTCTCGGCCGCCCGGGGGTCGGGGTTGACGTCCGGGTGCAGCTGCCGGGCCAGCCGCCGATACGCCCTCGTGATGTCGTCTCGGCTCGCACTGCGGTCGACACCGAGCACCGCGTAGAACGACTCGCGCGGCGCTCGGTCACCTCCGGGAGACCGCGGCGGGGGCGTCGACCTCCGGGTTGGCGGCTTGCACGTCGCGACGTGCGGCATCATCAGCCGCTCCCACGGCGCCAGCGGATGCTCGTCGGTGACGCGACGCGACCGGAGCACCCCGGTCACGTCGCGCCACACCGCGGTGTTGCCGTTCGGGTCCGGGACGAGGTTGACCGGGAACGGCGCGCCGGCCTCGGTCTTCGTCATCCGGACCCGTTGGCCGCACGACGGCTTTACGCCGAACCCCTTGCACACGCGGATGTCAGCCTTGGAGAACACGGCGCTCCCCCGACTCGGTCACCTCAGCCAAGGCCTCAAGCTGGCAGGCGTGGTGCTTCTCGGCCGACTCGTAGCAGTCCGGGCACAGCAGTTCCCCGTCCGCGGCGCACTGGACGTGGAACTGGCAGACCGGGGTGTGGCCCATGTGCTCGTGGACGCACGCCATGAGCAGCACCATCACCGCCTGCCGGGTGCACAGCTCGTCGGGCGAGTCGAGGATGACGCACCGCTGTTCGAGGGAGTCGCCGCTCATACTGCTGACTCCTCCAGCACCTGCAGATTCCGGAACTTGGCGCGCCGGTAGGTACGGCTAGGAGACATCGGCGATCACCGCCTCCTGCGGCATGCGCACGCACTCGTCGACGATGACCAGGCTCGGCCGGGCGCCCTGGAACTGCCGATTCCTTCTCGCCACGGTGTGCGGGCCGTAGTGCCAATAGTCGCCGCACTTGAACACCCGCAGGTTCTGGCCCGGATGGAGCTGCCGGACCGCAACCTTGGCCACCCGCTTCGAGGCGTACCGGACTCTGCCGCACTCCCTGCAGTAGCCGAAGTGCCGGTTGGCGTCGATCGGCCTGAGCGTCTGCCTTGTCCCCTTCACTGCACTTCCCCTTCCGCAAGCGCTTGCGCTTGCATGTCAGCGATGCCGTGCCGTATGAGACCCTGCCGCAGTGCCATGAGGGTCACGCCGAGGCGTTCCGCGATCAGCGTCGCCTCGGACTCGTCGCGGAGTGATAGCCGCTCATGCTTGGAGATCCACAGTGCGTCTTCGACGAGCGCCCGCCCGCTCTTCGCCGGGATGTAGCCGTCCAATGTGCCGTGCTTCTTCAGCCGCGTCAGGCACGCCTCGCAGCGGGTGGAACCTGGCTTCACCGAGCGCCCGCACACGACGACCTCGCACAGCACCGACGCCCAGTCCGGCCGGGCGTCCGGGTCGTCGATATCGACGGCCTCCCATGCGGCCGGCGGCGCCCACCGGCGGCGTTGGGCGCGTGCCTTGGCCCGCCTGGCTGGAAGATTATTGGGTGGGACCTGCCTGCATAGGTCCGCGTACACGACGTGGACCTCATGCGCGAGGCTCGCCGTGATCCGCTGCCCCTGCAAGATGCGCGTGATGTTGGCCCAGGTGTCTCCTCGCCGCATCGCCACGCGGCGGCCGACCGTCTCGCCCGTCCATCCCATCGTGGCTAGCGCCTGGACGCGGCGCCGAGCTCCGATCGAGTTCAGCAGCACGTACCCGTTGATGGGAGTCACCGCGAGGATCTTCGCTTCGGTGGCGGGCATGACGGTCTTTTGGCCGTGGAGAAGGATGTTCCAGATGGACGTGCCGGTGATGCCGGAAGCTTCGGCGATCTCGCGGACGCTCATGGTGCGGCGCAGGAGTTGCAGGTGCTGGCGGACACGCGTGGCATCCACTCGCGTCTTGATGCCGAGACTGTGCGCCTTCCGCTGCCTGGTCGCAGCGGTCACACGGCGGGCCTGGTCAACTGCCATCGACATCGCCTCCGGGGGCTGGCCTGGTGTCGATGTCCTCGATCCACGCCAGGATGACCACGGCGGCCTGGACGAGGCCCTGACGCATCGCAGGCAGCTCGTCGGCGGCCATCGCCCCGTACACCTGCTCCAGCAGGACCGACTGCCAAGTCTTCGTCTCGGGGTCGGCGTTGATTTGCCGCTCGCCCTCGGCGAGCATCGCCGGGAACTGAAACTCGACCGGCTTGAAGCTGGCACGGTCGCGGTGTCGCTGCTGGCCGTGCTTGGCGTGCTGGTGCGTCCGCTCCACCAGCACTTCGCGGCTGATGGAGGCCCGCATCCTGAAATTGGCCAGGAAGTCATCGCCGGGCATCACATGCCTCCGGTGGACGCCAGGTTGATGCCGAGGACCATCGCGCGGACGCTGGCCAGGTCCGCGTCCGTGACGCCGTAGCCCTCCACGACTGCCACGACGCCGTCGCCGCACACGACCTGGTGCATCGGTAGCTGCTGCTGCTTCCTCTTGTGCTTGACGACCCGCTTACCGTCGATCTTGCGGGGCTTCTTCTTGCGGGTGGTGTACGGGGTGGGCTGCTCCATCGAGCCGCTCATACGGTTGCTCCTTCCATATCAAAACCAGGGAGTGCGTCTTGAAGGCCGCCGGGGACAGCGACCGGAGGCACGCGCTTGGGCAGCGGCCGGCATGCCCGGTCGGCCAGCCACACGGCGATGGGCGCGAGGAGTTGGCAGCGCTGGTCGAAAATGATGCCGCCGTTGAGCCAGCCGTCCGGGATGCTGCGTCTGCCCTCTACGCGGACGTCCCACTGGCACGGGCACTGGTCGTACAGGTCGCCGTACTGGCGGGTCATCCGTTCGGCGAAGCTGCGTGTCCAGGCTTTTCGCCGGACCCAGGCCGCGTTGACCGGCGACATGGGGATTTTGCCCTTGCAGTCGCATCGACAGGCCCACCGGCAGATCCTGTCGGCCAGCCACACCTGCGCTACGGGCGTCGGCCGCGGCGGGCCGTCGATCGTGCGGTGCTTGTACGGCTCCTTGAAGCACGCCGGGTGGACGCCGGTCTTGTCGGCGATCATCCCCTCGCAGTCTGTGCGCGGGATGGCGTTGCACAGTTCGTGCGTCCCGCGACGGCACTGGTGGCAGACGTCGCGCTGGCACTCGCATCGGGTGTAGAAGCCTGGACGGACCTCGAACTCCACGCGGCGCATGCCGTTCGTCCAGACGTGCTCACGCACCCAGGCCGCGCTTTTCGTGATCATCTCGGCCGCAATGGCTTTGCCGCCTTGGAGCGTCACTCGCCGCTCCCCTCCCGCCGCTTACGCCGCGCGAGCCACTCCGCCTGCTGCCGCTCGTACCGACGCGCCCGGACGACGCCGCGCACCTCATGGACGACGACCTCACCCAGGAGCAGCACGACGAACGCCATGCCGATCGCGCCGAGGGGGACGAGCACGTGACCGAACAGCGGCCACACGTACGCCGTGATCCACAAGGTGACCGTGAGGGCGAACCACGAGGTCACGGCCAGAATCTCTCTCACAACTCCTCCAATCACTTGCACGCGGCTGGGGGCACGCTGATCAGGTCTCCCGCCGTGGTCAGCGCACCCCCTCACCGGTTGTCCTACGGCTTCTGGGCAGCGTCGCCGTCGACCCGGAAGCCGACCTGCCGGTACTGCTCTGGGGCGGGGGTGCCTTGCTGGACGACGCGGTCGTCACGGGCGCTGGCCAGGACCCAGAAGAGGATGGCCAGCGCCGTGAGACCGAGCAGCACGCCGACGAGAACGTAGATCAGCGGCTTCATACGGCGACGTCCTCGGCGGCGGTGCCGGCCTCGGCTTCCGCCCCCACTACCTGGGCGAACGTCCACGCGCCGACCAGCGTTGTCGACTGGAGGGCACCGCAGCAGCACCGCTTGAGCACGGCAGTCTGGTCCGACCCGAAGGCAACAGCCTTCAACTTGGAGACGGCCACCGGCGACCACCTGCACTGATGGCGGCGGCTCTCGCTGGACGCCAAATAGCTGAACACGATGACCCCGCCGAGAACGGCGATCACGCTGCCGACGATGACGGCCGTGTCGGGCACTCCGATCATTGGGCAACTCCCACCCCGCCGATGCCGGCGAGAGCGGCGGTGCCGCCCTCCTGGTCTCCCAGGAGGGCAGCCACCACCTCGACGGTGAGGTACGCCCGGCGCGGCTCAAGAGCCTGCTGGAGGGCGGTGATCGTCGGCAGCTCGACCTCTTCCTGGCCGACCTGCCACACGATCGTGTCGTTGACATCTCGGGCGTACGCGGTGAACGTGTGCCGCCTGGCGTCCCACGCTGCGAAGACCCGGAGCCCGCCCCACCCTCGGAACTTGCGGTGTTGCATCAGCTCGTCGGCCTCTGCGCCTGCTGAATCAGGCCGAGGAACCCCTGCCCAACGGTGAACTTCGGCTTCCACCTCTCCGGCACGTCGACCGATTCGCCGGTGCGCGGGTTCCGCGCCGTGCGGGCCTCCTGGTGGACCAACTCGAACTTGCCGAAGTTGACGAACTGCACCTTCTTGCCCCTGGCCACCTCCTGCTGGATCGCGTACAGCGTCGCCGTGACGGCCTTCTTCGCAACCTTCGCCTCAAGGTCGGTCGCGTCCGCGACCAGAGCCGCGATGTCGTCGAGGTTGCTGGTCTTCTTGTCGCTCATGCGTCCTTCTTTCGTGATCGTGGTTGTGCTGGGGTCAGTGGCCCGGCGCGGGCGCCGGGGTCCGGGCGGGCGGGTTGAACGCGTCCATGCTCGGCATGGGCGTGCGGCCGTCGTCGACGAACTGCAAGTCGCGGGTCTGCTCGGCCTGGGCCTCCTGCGGGGGGTTGACGATGGCGAGGCCGTGGCCGGCGCAGTTCGGGCAGCCGTTCCCCTGGCAGGTCTGGCAGGGCCGGTTGTCCACCCGGTAGCAGGGCGCTTCCTGGCGGTGCACGGTGAACGGCGCGGACGTGTCGCCGCACATGCACTGCTTCTGCGCGGCCTGGGCCGGAGCCGGGGCCGGGGCCTGCGTGGCGGCGGCCAGTTTCCGCTGCTCCTCCTGGTTTTCCAGGAACGCGATGCGGGCCTGCAGGTCGCGGAACGCCTTGTCAGCCTCAGTCGAGATCTTCAGGTAGAGGTTGGCAGCCTCCCGCAGCTTGCTCACGTCCGTGGCCGACGTGGGCAGCCGGTAGTCGCCGATCGACAGCGCCGCCTCCGTCTCGTACCGGACGTAGGTGACGCGGTCGGGTGTGAGCTCGTCGGTCTGCACATAGATGGGTCGCATGAGGTTGGTTCTCCTTGGGGGGTTGGGGGCCCGCCTTGGGTGTGGGGGCCGGGGCCGAAGGGGGATCAGTTCGCGGCTTGCTGGGCGCGGGCTTCCTGGATCTGCGCGATCATCGCGTCGTAGGTGGCGGTGTCGCCGCCGGCGGACTCCAGGACGTCGATCGTGTCCTCGATCTGCTGCGGCGTCGGCGGGGCGGCCATGGTCACGTTGACGCCGGTGATGATGCTGATGTCGCGCAGCATGTCCTCGCCGGTGATGCCGAACACACCGAACAGGTTCAGCATGTGGGTGCGGCGTGCGGCCGGGTCCTGCTGCTGGGCGGCGGCCTGCTTGGGCTTGCCGGGGTTGGTGATCGGCATGCCATTGAGATGCGCCATCACCGTGTCGGCTTCGCTCTCGGTGAGGTCCGCGGTGGACTCGACGGGCCGCTTGACGGTCTCGGTCAGCCACGCCGCCTTGGCGGCCTTGTTCGCCGCAGTGCTGCCCTTGCCGGTGGCGGAAGCGATGCCGCGCTCGCCGATCATGATGTTCATCCGGGTCAGGCGTTCCTTCGCCACCGGAGGGTCGTCGACGATGTCGGCGTCCACGATCTCGTCGTCCAGCGGTACCGGCACGTCTTCCGCGCCGTGGCCGGCGGGGGGCTGCTCGGGCGGGGCCTGCTCGTCCGTCGAGGGCTGCTCGGGCTGGATGTGCTTGAGGAACGCCTGCAGCTCGGCCGCCGTGGCGTCCTCGATACGGCGACCGCGGGAGAAGTCCGCGAACTCGCCGTGCAGCGCCTCCATGTCGCCGCCCTCCCAGGCGGTGACGACGGCCTTCCAAGCCTCGGTCAACTGGTCGATCTCCTTGGCGCGCTTGGCCGCTTCCGCCTCGATCTGCGCGCCGTTGGCCATCCACGCCTCGCGGTCAGCCTTAGCCTTCTTCCACAGGTGGACCACGGTGTCGCGGGTCTGTGCGACGCCGATGGCCGCGATGTAGTCGATCTGCTCGGGCTGGCCAGCCTCGATCGCCAGCCGGTCCTCCGACGCCCCGGCGCCGAGCTCGGCGTGTTCGGGCGCGGCGGCCATGATGCGGGAGGCCGCCTCCTGCGCGTTCATGCCCCGGATCGCGATTTCGACCTTGGTGTAGTGCTTGAGCTTGCCCTTTTCCCGACCGGTGCGGGGGACGAGCCAGAGGCTGACAGGGAGCGCCACCTTGTCACCGAACATGCCGCGCATCATGTCGACGAAGCCCGGCAGTTCCGCTCCGGCGTTCGCGCCCTTCGTCTCCAGCAGAAACGTCCCGATGTCCTGGACCCGAGGCACCCAGAAGTTCAGACGGGTGTACAGCTTGCACGCCTGCTGCGCTGGTGCGTTCTCCCAGAACCGCGGCCCCCACGTCGCCTTGCAGACGCAGGGACGGCCGCCCAGGTTGTCGACGGTCTCGCCGTTGCAGCGGGCCTGCTTGCCGCCCCGGCTCCACTTCTCGTACGCCTGGTCGAGGGGGTCACGACCCGGCGGGATGATCGCGTCGAAGGAGGTCAGCTCGGGATTCATCAGCCGCCACTGCATGCCGCCGTCGCCCTGCGGCTTGAACTGCTCGACCTCGCCGCCGAAGATGTCGGCGAGTTGCCGGATGATGTGCTCGAACTCCGAGGTCGGGATGAAGAACTCCGACGCCTTCGGTCGACCCTCGAATGTGCCGAGGCGGAACCGGCCGATCGTGCGGAGTCGCGCCTGCCTGTCGAGAATGCGTCCGCCCATCAGGCTGCCTCCTCCTTGATCTCGTTGGTGTCGTCGTCGGTGGGGTCGTCGTCGACCAGGGTCAGCGGCTCGCCAATCACGCTCTTGGCCAGGCCGGTGTGGAACTCCGCGATGCGGCGGATGGTCTGGAAGATCTCGTACATGTCGTCGCCGCAGCGGGCGGGGTAGAGGTTGTAGCCCTCCGGACGCAGGTGCAAGATCACGCCGATGTGGTGCCGAGGCGGCAGTTTGATGCGCGTGCCGTCGCGCTCCCACCCCCACGGGGCGGCGCGGTACGCGCTCATCTGCAGGCCGGCCTCCGGGTAGACGCCGTGGACGGAGCCGTCGTACGTGGTCCCGTTGAGGGTGCCGCCCGTCTTGGTGTCGCCGGGGAAGATCGTGTCGGCGGGCACTCCGAGCTTGCGCGCAAGCGGCCGGGACCGGAACAGGTAGTCGAGCGTCCCGGCGTAGCCGTCTTGGTAGTGAGCGACGACCATCTCCGACGCCTCGAAGTCGATCTCCCACTCCTCGACCCACCGGTTGAAGTGGGTGATGTACGGCCGCAGCTCTTCATTGGCCAGCAACCGCACCGGCGCGGGCTCGCCCAGGATCTTGCACTCGACCAGCTTGTGGACCGCGCTGCCGATATCGGCCCGCTCGTCGCGGCGCCGGTTCGGCTCCTGCTTGAGCCACTTGATGAACTCGGCCCGGCCTTCCTCGGTGCGGGAGGCGTCGAGCATCGCGAACACGTTGTCCATCGCGGTCTCGGCGGTGACCTTGGCGTACCAGTAGGCGAGCCCTTCGTGCGCCGATCCCTGGTTGAGGATGGTGGTGACCGACCGCAGCAGCACGCCGGTCACGGGGTCCTTGTAGAAGCCGGACTTGCTGCGGTGCGGGATGCGCGCGGTGAGGATCGGAGCGCCGGAGCCGGTGCAGGGCAGCACGTCGCCCTTGTTCGCCTTGTGCTTGCGGATCCTGCCGGTCTTGTTGACCTTCTGCAGCTTGCCCGTCTTCTTGCACTCCTCCCCGGGGCAGGGGTAGAGGTCGGGGAACACCTGCTCTGCGGCCGGGTCCCCGTCGTCGGCCTCGCCGGTCAGGCCGTTGATCATCTCCTCTTCAGCGACAGCTGCGAGTCGGCTCACTTGCTGGTCTCCATCTCGTTCATGGCCTGCACGTACGGCTGCGACTTCTGGCCGCCGGGCCACGGGGTCTTGCGAGGCTCGCCCACCTCGACGCTGACGATCACGCCCAACGCGACGCCGATCAGGTCGTCGGCGTGCAGGCCCGCGTCCATGGGCGAGTGGCCGCCTTCGAGGAGTAGGTCGACGAGGAGCAGACGCAGCGGCCCGAACGCCGGGCAGGTCATGTGCCGCGCGGCGTGCATGGCCACGACGGCGTACTTCCGGTCGAACGGCAGGTCTGAGCCCTTCGAGACGTTGGCGCTAGCAAGAGTGCTTGCGTCAATGGTCATGGTCGTGGGGTCTCCTATGTGTGGTGCTGGTGGGTTGGTCACGAGACGGTTTGGGTGGACCGTCTACGTCGGGGGGGTGTGTCGACACCGTCGGCCAGCTCGTTGATGCGTGCGGTGAGGTCCGCCAGCTTGGCCTCCGCGTCCTGGATGGCCTGACGCGTTTCCGCCAGTTGCCGCTCAGCGGCCGTGAGCTGCCGGGGGACGAAGCCCTGCAGCAGGTACTCGGCCAGCACTGGCTTCGGGATGCGATAGCCGCGCTTTCCGGTGCGGATGTAGCTGAGCCGATTGTCCTGCAGGAGGTAGAGGACGGCGCGGTTGGTCACTCCGAGGACCTTCGCGACCTGCCCGACTTCGAGCATCTGCTCATCGTCCGGCACGGCGGCGTCGATGAGGTCGCCGACGATTCGCTCCGGCGTCGTTGCCGTGTTTGCGCTGGTCATTGGCACCTCCCGGGTCTTGTGATCTTCGCTCCGAAGATCATTGCACTTCCTGAACGACATTACCCGGTTGTTCGCGAAAATCAAGTCATTTCGCGAAGCTTCGCGAAGTCACGCGAAATTACGTTGTGTGACTGATCTTTCGCGAAAGGTCGGTAGGTTCGCGCACGTAACTGATACGGTGGCGCCGTGCAGCACAAACAGAAGACCACCGCAAGAACCGAAGGAGAGGCAGACCGTCATGCAGCAGCACGACACCGCCGCCCTACCCCCGGACGCCGCCCTCATCCAGCGGCTACGCACCGACCGCGGCCTCGAAGGCCCCCTGAGCGTCGCTCGCTGCGCCGAGATGCTTGGCACCTACACGACCAAGCCGTTCAGCGACCGCTCCTGGTCCGCCTACGAGCAGGGCAAGAGGTCCATCCCTGACCGCGAGTACGTCCTCATGGCCCTCGTCGTGGGCGCCACCCCGGAAGAGGTGAAGGCCGCCGGCCGCGACAAGGCCAGCGAGCTCCTCCGCCAAGAGCTCGACCGGCGCCGCGCGCCTGCCGAGCTGAGCGGCGCATCCGCGCGGACAACCGAGCGGATCGAGGCCGCAATCGCCCAAATTCGGACACTCCCCTTCAGTGAGGAGACGCAGAACGAGATGATCCAGGTACTCCTGCAGCAGGTGGATGCCCTGCTCGATCTACACAACAAGCAGGTGGACATCATGCGGCAGGAAACGTGACGCAACGGAATCCCAAGATCGCTGGACCGATGAAGCTCCATCGCGATCGCGTCGGCTTATCTGGCCCTGGGTACGACGACGCCCGGCCAGGGTTGTCCCCTGTCCGGGCGTCGCTGCATTCCGGAGGGCTACAGCAGGTACTGCGACGCAGCCGCGTGCGTCACCGCCCAGGCGAAACGGTCTCGACGTGAGGCTGCCTCCGCTGGAGCCGCCTCCACGCCGACCACACCTTGATCAGCCACTTCGCTTCCTCTGTGACACTCTCCCCGACCGTCGCCGGCGGTCCGACCTCGACGGGCTTGGCGGCCCCGGCTTCCTTCGCTGCCAGTGCCGCCTGCATCCGAACTGCGGTCTTGCGCATGTCCCCGCCGTCCTCACCCTCTTCGGCCGGCGAGTAGGCCAGCAGGTCGCGCAGCGCATCCTGGCATTCCACCACCCTCCGGTGCAGCCGCACCTGCCAGGGCGCCCGCTTGAGCTGCTGCAGCACGACGTCACTGTTGACGGTCGTGAGCAGCTTCCACAGGCCGCTCAGCCGCGTGTACAGCCACCACGCGCGCAGGTCGGACAGGCGGCGGCCGGCGGCCTGCCAGGTCATCCCCAGCACCAGGATGACGGTGCCGGGCATGATGAACGCGGCCCGGTCCACGCCGAGGTCGTAGTGGATCAGGCCAGCGATACCGGCCAGCGAGTACACCGGGGAGAGGCCGAACACCACCGAGCCGATCGACATGAGCCACAACTGGGTGCGTAGCGGTCCGGTGGCTTTGCGCGCCGCGCTGGCGCAGATGGCCGTCATGAACAGCATGACGGCGCCCAGGTAGATGTACCAGGCCAGGAAGTGGACCCACGGCGCCCACGTGCTGGTGAAGTCGAACCGCGCCGGGTCTGCGAAAAAGTCGGCGGTCTCCGCCCACCGGTAGGCGCCAGCTACGTAGGTGACGGCCAGCAGCGCCATGACCGCGATTCCGCTGTACACGTAGCCTCGGGTGTTCCGCTGGGCGGCCACCCCCGACATGAAGAGAATTACGCCGAGCGCGGCGGCGCCACCACACAGGCGCTTTGTCAGTGACGAGAGGGGGACGCCTGCAAGGGAGTCGAGGAGCGCGGCGACCTCTGGCCGTGCCACCACGAGTCCGGCGGCCAAGCCGAAATAGCAGATGAGGAGGCCGATGTCCTGGGGGGTCTCGCGCTGGCGTAAGCGCGACACCGCGACCGCGCAAACGACCAGCGTCACTAACCAGTAAATCATTACATACCGTCCAATGCTGATTGAATCCGGGCAATTCGCCCTTGGGGGGTAGTGTCATCGGGGAAAAGGCCAGCGACCGCGAAAGTGCCGTACAGCTCGGCCCAGCCTTCTTCCTCGTCGGCGTAGTTGGTGCGTGCCCGGTACATCGCCAGGCGGGCTGGGTCCAGGTCGGGCATGAGTGCGGACAGCCGGGCGAGAGCGTCTTCCTCGTCGCGCAGGCCGTGCCCGAACTTGCGGCTCGGGTCGGCCATCAGCATGTGCCCTACCTCGTGGGCGACGATCTGCCGGCGTTGGGAGCCGGTCGTGCCGCGCGGCACGTGAATGTGGTCGACGCCGTTCTCGAAGCGCCACATCCCGCACACGTCCACCGGCAAGTCGTCCTCGTGCAGGTGAAGGGGGTTGCCGCGGAACGCCTCCACGCGGGCCAGGTACGTGTCGACGTGGAAGGGCCTCGGCGGACGTACAGCGTTCAGCGCGGCACGGACAGGATCGGGGACGTCGAAACGGGAGGCAGGCATGTCAGCATGACCTTTCCGGCAAGCTGGTCGGCGAGCGGGTGAAGATCAGAAAGTACCGTCTTGCGAGGACAATCCTTCCTGCGCCCGGGTCTCCTCGATGACTTTCGCGATCTTCCTGCGGCCTTCCGGAGACAGCTCGGCCGACCGCAGCGCAAGGTCCTGTGTGCCTGTCTTGAGGAGCGCCGCCAGAAGATCCAGCTGCGACTCGACCCGTTCTCGCAAGGCCGCCAGCTCTGCGCTGTCATCGCTGGAGGACAGGTACTCGACGGGCACCCCGAAGAAGCCGGCGATCCCAATCGCTTTGTCCAGTGACAAGGTCGTTCGTTGCCCGGTGCGTAGTTGCGACAGGTATGCGTCGGTTATCGGCGTCCCGGCTGCTGTTATGGCTTCTGCGGCTTCTCGCAGCGAATAGGGTTCGCGGTCTGCCGGGTTGACCATCACCTCGAATAAGCGAGTCAGCCGGGCAGCCAGGGGCATCGCTTACTCCGTTCGGGCCTGCGGCACTAACTACAGTTGACAAATCCAAGATGCTAGCGGAAACATACACCGGGCCGGTCGCTAACACTAGTTAGTGTCAGCCGCTCGGCACCCCGCAGCCTGCATCGCGCGGACGCGCCGGCCGTCAGGTGTGTCCACCCGAGGGCAACTCATGCACTACGCAACCAAGAACTGGCTGCAAACGTATCCAACGCCACCTACTGGGGGATTCTCTATGCTGCATGTGCTGCGCGCTGATCGCGCCTCGGCAACATCCGTGACGGTCGCCGTGCTCGGCTGGATCGGTGCCGCGGCCGCCACCATCTGGGTCGCCCCCAACCCGAACATGCTCAATCTCGCGGTCTACCTGCTGTGGCTGCACAGCTTCGCGATCGTGGCGACCGTGACCGCCGTGGCGCTGGTCGCGCTGCGGACGTTCCAGCGCATGATCGGCGACGCCAAGTTGGCGTACGCGATCGGGTTGGAGCACGGCATCGGCATCCGGGACTCGATCTCGACTCCCGGCTATGAACGCCTCAGGGATTCCGCGCCGTCGAGCTCCTAAGCGCGGAAAGCTCCGGCGGGGGCCGGAGCTTTCCGATGGCACTTCGGCGGGAGAACTACTCGTCCTGCTGCGTGAGTTCCGACACGACTTTCAAGATGGTGTAGAGCGTGAAGCCCTCTCCCTGAGGGTCGGCCTCCTTGGTGATCTCCACCATGCGGCGACGGGTCACCAGGGACTTCTTGTCACTGGCGGGCACCCCTTCGGGCCGACCCGCCGCGGCAATGAGAGCCTGGTTGAACTTCTCGGTCGCCTCGCCAATCGTCTTGTAGTAGGCGCGGGCCGCCTCCAGGAGAGCCTTCTCGGCGGCGGCTCTCTGATCGGCCGGGGGGAGCCGCCCCGGGTTGGGGTTCTTCATGAACATCATTCTGCCATGCCTCGTTTTGTTTTCGCGCCAACCTTCCGGAATTGGCGACGCCGACCCACCAGCTCGGCCACGTGCTCCTCGTACTCCTCCTCGGTCCACAAGCTGCCGCACCCTCCGACGAACTCGCGCGCGTCACACTCGATGTACCGCTCCCCCGCCACCCGGATCAGCGCCCGCTTGCCGCACGCCCGGCACGGCCCGACGAGTTCCTGCACGTGGACAGCCCACGGCGCGAGCCCATGCGCCCACCGGCGCAACGCCCCGACCTCGCCGATCATGTCGTCGATCCACGGCTGGCTGGTCGCCCAGTCCAGATGCCGCAGCAGCCACGCCGACAGCTCGTCGACGTCGGCTCTCTGCGGATGGACCAGGCCGCGGTGCTCAGCGATCAGCCACGCCCAGTTCTTCAGCGTCGACGGGATCGACGGCGGGCCGACCTGGTCGTCATCGTCGCCATGGATCGGCGTCGCCCCCTCGTGCAGCATCGACAGCACATCGAGCCGTGACGGCGTGCCGGCCTCCTGCGATCCGGATACCTTGTCCCCGCCGCCCTGGCCCGGCGTCTTGTGCTGCTCCAGCCACCGCATGAGCAGCGGCGTGATGTCCAGGTCACGTCGCAGCCTAATCGTGCAGGTCGCGCAGATGAGACGCCCGGCCGCTGCCTGGCGGGGTGCGCCTCTTCCGCAGCGAGGGCCGATGCATAGCGGGTTCGTGTCGGTCGCGGGCAACACGGGTCCTTCCCAACGTCCAAGAGGGGTAGCGAGCCGTACCGCTGTCGCTAGCGATACAGCTCGCATTATCGGACTACCGTACGTCCTCCCTGGCGGCGGCCCCGTTCGCCTCTGCCATCGCCTCGTACGACTCGTACAGCTCCGGCCAGTTGTCTCCCCGGTCCAGCGCCTCCATTGACAGCCTTCCCTCCATCACCGCGACCCGGACACCCATGTGGTTGTGGCCCTCGACCACGAGCCACCCCGCGCACGCCAGGTCCTCCCCCGTGCCCGGGTCGCCGACGTGACAGCCGAACATCGGCGCCCCCGGCAGCGGCGGGATCCCGGCCGCGTCCGGCCGGCAGGTGGAGCGCAGCTGCTCGTACCGTTCGGCGGGGAACTTCCCGAGCGGGGCCTTGACCTGCCAAGGGCATTCGCCGCACGGGTACTTGCGGTGGGGCATCCCGTCACTGCTCACTCTTCGTCCTCTCGCATGACCTGGATAATGCCGCTGATCTCTTCGCACTGGCGCTCCAGCGTTCGCCGCTCCCCCGGCGTCATCTCGGCCAGCAGCGCGCGGACGTAGTTCACGTCCCGCGCGCCCACGGCGAGCAGAACCTCCGTCTCCACGAACGGCGTGCCGTACTTCCTGGCTTCGGTGATCACGCTGCCACCCTTCTCTTGGCCGGGCGCCGCTTGGCCACCATCACCCGGCCTGCCACCTCGAAGCACGCCAGCAGGCCGCCGTCCCACTCCTCCGCGAGGCGAAGCGTGTAGAGCACCCGATCGAACTGACACACCACGTCCACCTCGAGGCCGGAATCTGCGGGGACGGTCAGGGGCCGGTGGCAGCACGGCAGCTCGGTGACCACGCGGTCGGAGCCCTCTTCCTGCGTGGTGTGCCGCTGCACGATCATGCCGGGGTCGTCGTAGAGCTGCTCTACGGTCACGGGCGTGCTCGCCGAGACGACCGTGGCTGGCGGCGGTGCCAATTCGGCCATCGTGTTGCGCTTCATCACGACGTACTTCCTGGTGTCCAGCGCTTGGAGCAACTGGTCAGCGATGCGCAGCCGGTAGTCCTCCTCAGCGAACGGCCCCAGCGCTTCGCTGCGCTCCAGCTCGTCGGCGAGCACGTGCGCCACTTCGGTCCAGGTGCTCATCACACCATCCCGTACTTGTTGTCAATCTGGTCCCAGACGGCGATGCCGAGCTCGACCATGGCCTCGGGGTCGCCGAAGAAATCCAGCGCCCAGTTCAGCGGGTTCGGCTCTTCCCAGGCCGTGCTCGCGCAGGCCGCGGCGGCGAGCTTGACCAGCTCGCGCACCTGGTCGTCGGTGAGACCCAGACGGGTCAGGTCGACGCTCACAGGGAGTTCCTTTCTTCGGCGGTGAGGGGGAACCGGGCGGCTAGCGCCCGGATGATGTCGAGGGCGATGCGCCGGTCCTCGGCCTCGTCGTAGTCCTCGGTGTGGCTGTAGGTCGTGGTCCCGGTGCCGGTATCAAGGTCGTAGTCGTCGCCGTACTCGACGTCGAATAGCTCCGGCCGGTTGGGCATGTGGTCCTGCCAGTCTCCGCCGTAGTGGTCAGCGTCTTTCCGCGCCCGATCCAGGACGTCCTGAATCTCGACCCACGCCCTCTCCAAGGTGAGGGGGTTCTCGTACTCGCCGTTGATCGTGGCGGCCTGCACGCTGACCATCTCGGACGGCTGGCCGGGCCGGGCGCACAGCAAGCCGGCCACCTCGGCGATCTCTTCGCGGGTGATGTAGCCGGACGCGCTCATCGGTTCTCCAGGTCGCGGATGCGCCGCTCCAGCTCCTCGGCGCGGTTCTCCGCCGCCCACCGGTTCGAGTCCACCGTGCGGGACAGCATGTCGACCTCGTGCCGCACGTCGTCGACGGCCCGCTGCGCGTCCCGCGCGGCCGAGCAGTCCTCTCCGTAGGCGTAGCTCATGCCTGCGTTCCTTCCTGCGGTTGTACGAATCGGGCGTTGTCGGGGTATCGGTGCCGCCACTCGGCCGGCACGGTGCCCTGGTGCCAGAGGTTCCGGGTCGTGGCCTTCCGGCCGTCGAACCACTCGATGCCGAAGCGGCGACCGCCGAAGCCGCGGAAGCCGCCGGTGTCGCCGCCGATCGTGTAGTGCTCACCGTCGACCACGACCCGCGCAGTCGGGTCGGCGGCGCTCTCCAGGTAGCCGCCGGGCCCCCAGTACGGGGGCATGTCTGGGGCCTCTTCCTCGTTGGTGGTCACCGGTGGATCCCGTGCGTGATGCCGTCGTGGACGTCCCGGACACAGCGGGCGTCGCCCAGCGCGGTGTGCTTGGTCGCGGGGTCCTGGTGGACGCTAACGAGCTCCCAGGCCAGCACGTCCGTAGCACCTTCTAGCCAGTCGCGTATGTGCGCTGCAGGCTCGGACCCGAACGCCTGGTCCACCTTGCCGCCGTGGGCTGCCAGGCGTCCGTAGACGTAGCCCTTCAGCATGGCCCGGACGTCGTCCATCCGGTGCGACGCCGTGAACGCCTGCCCATTGGCGTGCAGGAACGCGCGCAGGAAGTCCCGGTCGTGGCGGGGGTTGTTCGCCACGATGGTCGCGCCGTCGAGGTGCCAGGCGAGCTGGAGCGCGATGCCGGCCGCCGTCTCGTTCTTCATGACCGTGCCCACAGGGGCGTCGGGGAACTCTGTCCCACACATCAGCTGTACGCCGGTGCCGATCGGCAGGTCACAGACTTGGCTCCTGTCGTAGTACTTGCTGATCAGCAGCGCCTTGGGGTCGGCGGTGGTGAGATCGGGCCTCACCTGCCACCAGAACTCCAGGTCTCCTCCGTCGGGGAAGTCGGTGTCACGGACGATCAGCGCGACCTCCCAGAGGTGGCCGAACTCGGGGTCGAGGTGGGTCGTCTCCGTGTCCAGGTAGACGTACTTCACGGGTGTCCTCTCGGTGGGGTCATAGCTCGGGGAAGAGGTCGAGCTGTCGAGGGTTGGCGGCTTCCTCGGCGTGGCGGGCGAGGTCGCGCGGGTGAGGTTCAGGTGTCTGGCCGACGTCACGGCAGTAGCTGACGCAGGTCCGGCCGTGGATGTCCTGGCAGGGCCGGGAGTAGATGCAGATCGGGTGCTGGCAGAGGCTGTGTTCGTAGACGTGCTGCCTGGTCCACGGCTTGTTCTTCTGGCCGCACTCAACGCACTTCACCGGCCGGGCTCCTTGTCGAGCCACGCCCTGACGAACGGGTTGAGCCGGGCGGCCACGATCTCGTCGACCGGTCGCAGGTCGAGGCTGTTCTGGCCCTGCTCCTTCGCGGAGACCCAGAGTTGAAGGATCTGCGCGAGCGACGCCGTCAGCTCAGCCGTGAGGCTCCCCGGCGGATAATCCCGGTCGATCGCCTCCAGGAGGCGGGAGTAGTCACGCAGGTCCATCAGCGTGCGGTACTCAGCGGTGCCGGCCTTGAGGGGGAACTTGCGCCAGTGGCCTTGCCGGGTCCACAGGATGACGTTGCGCTTGTCGCGGTCGTAGTCGGCGCCCTGGATGGTGAAGCCGTAGCCCCACCGGCTGACGTACGGGGTGATGTACTTGCGCGGGATGTGGTGCTCCCTGCACGGCAGGAGCATGTCGTATCGGAGGCCGCGGACGACATCGGACGTGTCGCCGTCGACGTAGTCCATCGGTACGGTGCGGTGCGGCGGGTCGAGGATTGCTTGGCGCATTGGATCTCCGAAGGGTGGGGCGGGTGGCCCGGCGCGCGGCCGGGCCACCCTGGATAGGCGTCAGCCAGAGTGCTTGCGGAGCAGGGTGACCAGGTCGGCGCAGAAGGCGTCGTCCTGGCCGAAAGTCAGCGCGTAGCTCAGGCCGTCCCGGTCGGAGTAGACGGACAGGCGTCCCTTGCCGCCGGGGCCGGAGAAGCTAATGAGTTCGCTGTCGTAGAAGCGGTTGGTGTTCGTGGGGGTGTACTCACTGCCGGGGAGTAGCGCGACAATCCGTTCGGCTTCGGCCCGCCGCATGGACCGCTGAGCTGCCTGGTGGGCTTCCATCCGCCTTTGCGAAGCGAGTTGGTTGCGGTAGTACGGCAGGACGTTGCGGCCGAGCTGGGCCGCCACGGCCTTCGGGGAGCGGGTCAGCGCCGCGGTGGTGGTCGTGCCCTTCTCAAACGACAGGCACGCCGGGTCCGACAGGTCGGCCTCCAGGCGAAGCCCCATGAAGGTGACCTTGTTGTTGTGGCACTCGCTGAACGTGCGGTGCAGGAGTGCGATCCGCTCGTCACCGTTGACCAGGACGATGGCGGCCTTCTCCCACTTCTGCGGGAACGTCTGCACCTCGAACGTCTCGGGGAGGTGCTGGGCGACATCGGAGGCGAAGGCCGCGACGCGTGCGGCGTCGCAGTAGCGGATCACAGGTTCTCCTCGCTGGTGTGGGCGGGCATCTGGGCGTCTCGCACGGGCGGCGCCGCCGAGGCGGCGGAGATCGGCCGCCGATCGGGGGCGCGGTGGTCGTTCCGGTGGTAGCGGGCCAGCTCCTCCGCGGCGGCCTTGACCACGCTGGTGTGACTGGCCCACGGGCCGCCGT
Organism: Nonomuraea sp. NPDC050733; assembly: GCF_040654215.1. NCBI lineage: Bacteria > Bacillati > Actinomycetota > Actinomycetes > Streptosporangiales > Streptosporangiaceae > Nonomuraea > Nonomuraea sp. NPDC050733. Next base: position 69,782 of record NZ_JBFAHO010000029.1, read on the forward strand.
CGACGCCGAGCGTGCAGCCGGGCGTGTGGCAGACGGCCTGGTGCCGGGGCTTGCCGTCGACCTCGACCGGCTCGATCTTCACAACGATGCGGGCCATCAATTGCTAGCCTTTCCGCTTGCATCAGTGGGCTTCATGGTCCAGTCCGTCCAGCCGGTGCCGTCCATGCCGATCCTGTCGGGGGCGACGACGCGCATGCCGTCGCAGGCGATCCCGACGAACCAGCCGATGTTCTGGTGCGCGCTGTCGTCCGCGGCTGGTTGGACGCCGCAGACCGGGCAGGTGAGGGTCAGCCACCGCGTGAGGTGCTTGGGGCCTTCGTCGATGTGGATGGCCAGGTTGGCGAGGTAGCCGGCGTCGTCGGAGAAGAACGTGTACTCGCCGAGGACTTCCCGGTCGCTGGCGCCGAGGAAGTGGTCTTCGATGTCGTCGGCCCACTGCTCGGTGTTGGAGTCGAGGTAGGCGGCCAGCTCATCCGGGGTTACGCCGACATGGACCTCGACCTCCATCTCCCGCTCGTAAGTGACCAACTCCTCGACCCGGATCCGGACCCTGCGGGTCTCGCGGGGCAGGGCCGCCTCGACCTCGTAGGGAGGGATCGGTTCATAGCAGCGGGGGTCCGTGACGGTGGTGTGGTCCCACAGATCGGGGCGGCCGTCCGTGGCCAGGTTGCGGATAGGGCCTCCGCACCTGGTGCAGGTCGATTCCGTGTTCTCCACGGTTCTCCTTCGGGTTGGTCGGAAGGCGGGCGCTGGGTGGCGCCCGCCCCTGGGGAAGTTAAGCGCTGATGGAGTGCTGGCTGCCGGAGCCGAGGCGAGCGCCGCCGAGGTCGGCGCGGTCGCCTGCTTCACGGCCGGCGTAGTAGGCGGCTGCGTCGCCGACCTTCCGCGCCTTGATGGCGCCGGTGTTGGGCGTCATGCGGTTGAAAAAGTCGTCGACGGCAGTCTTCCGGTCGCGCAGGACGAGGTCGGTGGAACGGCCTTCGATGTGCGCGGCTTCGGCGGTGGCGGCCTTGTTGGCCTCGCGGAGCTTCTCGCCGACGCGGCTGGCGAATCCGGCCATAAAGCTCTTGCGGGCGGTGCTGAGGCCCTTGCGTCCGGTGGACGTGACGTGGGCGACTTCCTTGAGCATCTGCAGCGACAGGGAGGCGTAGAGCATCTGAACGGCTTCGAGGTCGCTCTGGTAGCCGGACACCATCAGGTACGTCTTGCCGTTGAGCTTCCACTGCAGGACGCGGCACTGCTTGGCGCTGGTGATGGCGGTGAGGAGCAAAACGCGCTCGGCCTGGTGGGTCTTGTCGACGATGAGGGGGATGCTGCCGAGGTCGTCGACGATTTCTCCGGCGGCGGCGAGGTGGGCGCGTTCGATGCCGTACTTGGCCATGAGCTTGTAGGCGCGCTCGCGGTAGGTTTCGGCTTCTTCAGGGCCGGTGCCGGGGTGTTCCGCGACGGCGAGGAGCTTGCGGATGAGGTCGAGCTTCTTCTCGGGGGCGGCGGTCACTTGCCTGCCTTTCTGGGTTGGTTGCGAGCTGTTTTGCTTGCGTGAGTTGGGTATTGCTCACGTTCGCTTGCGTTTTGATCTTGGTTATTCTTGCATACTCGTTCCGTTTTCGCAACGACCCATAGAACGCGCTGAAACGCCCCTGGGCCGACGTAAGAGGCGAGATGATCAGTAGACGCACGAACCATGATCAGCAACGCCCACGCTGGCTCTGAGCGTCGCGCGCGCACGCTTCTAGCGTCACTCCGGAGGACGCTTCCCTCGCGTCCACCCTCTCAATGGCCACCCGAAACGCAAGCAACGTCACTTGCAGAAAGAACCGAAGCACGGAAAGGTAGGTGGCGACACCACGCCCGCCGTCAAGGAGACACCGCCGCCCATGGCCCGCTCAACCCAAGCCGCCACCGCCCGCAAGGCACTGGTCAAGCAAGCGGAACAGCAAGCGGCATCGCGCGTGCGCACCAAAAGCCGCCAGGACAAACCAACCCTCGCTACCCGCATCAGCTACCAGACCAACGAACGCCTCACCTACGCCAACCAAGAGACCGGTCTCGGCATCTCCGGGATCGTCGAAGCCGCCCTCGTCGACTACCTCGGCTTCCTCGGCATCCCCGCAGACGCCGAGCCACCCCGCAACCCAGACGGCAGTCGCCCCAAGCGGGAACGCAGCGTCAAGAAGCGCATCCGCCGATCCAAGGACGAAGTCGACGACGTGTCCATTGGTCCACGCATCACCCGCCAAACGGACGACCGGCTCACCATCGCCTGCTTGGACACCGCCACCGGCCCGCAGGACATCGTGGAGACCGCCCTCAAGGCATGGCTGCGTAAGCGAGGCATCCCGCTTTACCCGCAAACGCCTGGCGTTTGACAACCGCAAACACCGTCCCTCCTCGGGGGTTTACCAGAGCGTCTTCAGCGTGGATCCCGGAGAGGATTGGCGATGCCGCAAGAGCACGACTTTCACTTTCCGGTAGTCCGCAACGGCATGGATTATCTGGCCAGCGTGATGGAATGCCTGTCTCCTCCGGTCGAGGCGCGTGACACAAAGTACGCCGTCCTCCACCTCCAGGCCGCCACGGAAGTATTACTGAAGTGGCCACTAATCCGACGTGACTGGCGTCTGGTGGTTATGCCCGACGAGCAGACCGGGTTAATCTGTGACGAAGCAACCTTTCGCCGAGGCGAGTTCCGCAGCATAGGTCTCGGCTTGGCCATCAAACTCCTCAACGAGGAGGTGGATATTAAGATCCCAGGCCGTGCGAAGAGGGCGATCCGCCGTTTGAGTAACAACCGGAATCAGCTTCAGCACCTGGGAATGTCGGGGTCCGCTACGGCCATACAGGCCAGCGCGGCGAAGGTGCTGGACTTCCTGCTCGACTTCATTCGCCACCACCTGCGGGACTACCTGGACCCAGACGACACTGCATACGTAGACCAGCACATGACCTCCGTGCGCGAGAGCCTGAAAGACGTGCGGACGCTGATCGATATCCGGATGGCCCGGATTCGGTCCGATCTGGGTGATGCTGCCGGCTGGGCAGTCGAGTGCCCCGAATGTGGGCAGGACGCGATCACGATCGACACATACAATTGCACGGTTAGCTGTCTGTACTGCCATACCGAATGGGCAACTCCGGAAGAAGCAGCAGACGATTACTGCTGGGGCGTACTGAACCTTTCCGAATATCGGCAGGTCAAGACTGGCGGCATGCCCCCAGTCCGTTACTGCCCCGGATGTGGCACCAAGTCCCTGGTTCCTGGAGCGGTGCTCGCCAGAGCGAAGGACGCTCCGGTGGCCCTGTGCTTCGGCTGCAGTGAGGCGTTCGCCGAGCTGGCCGAATGTCAGGGCGGGTGCGGAGACCTGACGACCGACATCGATACCGGGATGTGTTCCCGTTGCCTCGCCGCACGCTTCGAGCGGTTCTGAATTGGCTGACACCCACGCCCGGTAGCCGCAGGGCTGCCTCAGTCCCGCGCTGGTGCGGCCACCGCCGTATGAGGCGGCCCGGCGACTGGTTTGCTAGGGCTTACCCCCAGACGGCGACAGGCGGGCTTCCATCGCAACCGCCGCCCGATGCACACCGCGATCCTGGCCTACCCGAAGCAGAATTTCCCACCCAGAGGTACGCAGTAGGCCCGCTGGTGACGAGCAGCTTTGACCACCGCGTCAGGTAGATCAACAGGGGAACTCCAGATCAAGGGTCGGTTGGGGGTGATTGCCCCGCGTTCTTTTGGCTAGGTAGTACGAGGCGGCCAAGTCGTAGCCGCCGCCCGGCGCCTTGCCAGGTAAGTGCCGGCCGAACCGGGAGTCGGGCCGGACGGTGATGATCGGCCCACCAGCCTCAAGCCATCCGGGCGGGTAGGCACGTTTCACCTGAACCAGCCACCGCTCGTAGTTCGACTTCGGCCGCTGCACTGCGGGCAGGTCACGCCAGCCAGGCCACGCGTGGTCGTGCGCGTCCTCGATCGCGTCGCCGTTCCTGGCTCGCGTCTCGCCTTCCCAGCCGCAGCCGAGGCACCCGCCACGGTAGAGCTGGTGCCACTTCGGTTCGTCGACCACGCGGCCCAGTAGGGTCGGCCGGTGGTCGGGCGCAGTGGAGGTGACGCCGTCATGTTCTTTCGCCCCCGGGTGGCCGAAGTAGATGGCCCACATGCCGCGCCCCTGGCCGATGGGGATTTCTCTGAGCGCCGCCTGGCGGGCGGCGACGCCGCGCGGCTCACCGCCCATCGGATTGCCCCTGCTCGGCGAGTGACCACAGGATCACCTTCACGGCGCGGCTGTAGTCGCCCTCCTTGCGAGTCCCGATCTCATGCCGTACGTGCCCATCCAGCTCCAGGCTCTGCAATGCGTGCTGCACGGGCCTATACGACATCATCCGGAGCGCTCGGGCGAGCATCCATGCGCTGATCCGCAGATGCGGATATCTGCGGAGGTGCTCCAACACCTGCGGCTTGATCTCCAGGTACACGATCCCCCGCCGGTCAACGTCGCCCTCCAGCTCCCGCAAGTACCGCTGGACGGTCCGCTCGCAGACGCCGAGATGTTTTCCGATCAGGGCAAGATCGGTGATGCCGTCACGCAGCAGCCGCGCGGCCTGCTCCTTCCGTGCGGCTCGCTGGCGGCGGACGGCGGCCGAGGCCGCCGTCGTGGCGTCGGGACTCACCACGTCCGCCCGCTCTCCAAGTCGTCGGCGCGGACGCCACCGGGATATTCGTCGCCCGCAGCCGCCATGACTGCTTCGACCGCGCCTTCGGCCGGCTGCAGCGTGGCCGCGGGCGGCTCCCAGTCGGGACGAGAGGCGACCATGGCCAGGTACAGCCAGTCCGGCAGGTGAGCCCACGACTCGGAGGCGGCGCTGTACCTGCGCTCGGTGACGGTCATCAGGCCCACCTCACCGTTCGCCTTCCGATTCGGGCCAGTCAGCACGTACATGGTGAGCCTCCAGCCGTGGTCGGGCCTCCACTCCCACTGGTAGGTGGCCTTGCGGGGGAAAAAGTCACGCTGGCCCGGCCGGATGATGGGGTCGGCCGCGACGAACTCATCCTTGATGATGGCCTTCACCTTCGTCCGGTTGACCGTCGTCCAGCCGTGCGGCAGTCTGGTCATCTCCATGTCGGCGGCCGGCGGGCCGAACAGGGCGTTGTCGTCCACGAGGGTTCCTTTCACAGCAGAGCGAGTTGTTGATGTACGGGCTTGGGCCGCGGCGGCTTCGACCGCCGCGGCCAGCCGGGCGGCAGCCACTGCGCGAGGTCGTAGCTGCCGTCCCAGGGGTCGGGGTTGTGTGGGGGCGCGTCGACGTCGATCAGGCCGGGCGGCGGCTCGTCGTCGCGGAGCAGCGCGGCGCGCCAGCCGAGGACGGTCGGGAGCGCCCGGTCGGGGCCGGCGCGCTGCAGGTAGGTGCCGTCGACGGAGCGGGCCCAGTCGACGAGCCGGTAGCGCAGCAGGGAGTTGACCCGTCCGACATGAGTCCAGAGGCCGATGCTGTTGGCGACCCGTCCGAGGTTTTCGGCGGCAGGCGACAGCTTCCACGCCGTCGAGCCGCCGATGAACAGGCAGTCGAAGTCCTCCCAGTCCCACAGCGGGCAGAACTCCATGTAGTCCTGCGCGACCAGGGCGGCCGGGAGGCCCATGGCGCGGATCTCCTTGAGCATGTGCCGTGACCGCGCCACGGTGGCGAACGCGTTGCCCACCACGTCGGGCGCGGTCACGAACAAGCACCTGTCGGCGGCCGGGACGAACCGCTCTAGCCAGCGCAGGTACTTGGCGTCGCCCGGGTACTTGCCGCTGAACACCGCGTTGTCCACGCCGAACAGGCCCGCATCCGGAACGCCGTTGCCGCTGGCCGGGTTGAGGATCGCACCCAGCCGGCCAGCGGTAACCTGCTCCCGGATGAGCGGGGTCGACGGCGGCGCGAGGTAGAGCGGCGGCATGCTCATCCGCTCGCGGCCATCCCGCGCAGCATGGTCCGCAGCTCCGCGAACCTGCCCGCGCCGAGATTCCTGAGCCCACGCAGCTCGTCATCGCTGTACGCGGCCAGGTCGCCGAGGGTGAAGATGCCCGCCCGCGCCAGCAGGTTCCGGATCTCGCCTGACACCGACAGGTCGTCGATCTTGGTCGTCACCGGCAGCCAGGAGTAGCGCACCAGGTCGGCCGTCGTCGCGGTCTGGACGACGATCTGGTCCACCATCTGGTCGCGCCAGCCACGGACCCGCGTGCCGAACTCGGCCGCCTGCTTGTGCTGCGGACACATGCCGGGGTCGGCCTTGTCGCAGTCGAGGCAGTCACCCAGCCACGGGCGTTCCTCAACCTGGTCGGCGAAGTCGCCGAGCAGGTCAGTGACATGGTCCCAGATGTCGCTCGTCAGGGTGACGGTCAGCGTCCGGTTCGGGTTTGTGGGCATGAGAGGGTCCTTTAGACGCTTGCTGTTTTGCTTGCATGAATGGCCAGCGCCGGAGAGATGGGCTAGCAGGGGATGACGACGATGACGGTGCTGAAGGTCGTCGCCGGGGCGAAAGAGCCCGCAGGCAGGTCCTCGAACCAGCCGCCGTGCGCTTCGACCGTGTCTCGGAACGACGCAGCAGCCTTGGTCCGGCTGGTCGTCACGCCCTGGCCCATCACCGAGACGAGACGACCGCCCGGCTTGACGAACCCGAGGGCGTGGGTGACGTGCGCGATGTCCCGCCCTTCCGAGAACGGCGGGTTGGCCACCACCCGGTCGTAGGTGCCGAGCTGCGACGTGTCCGTCTCCAGGAAGTCGTGGCGGTACAGCAGGTTCGCGCCAGGGACGCGGGACGCCAGGACCTCCACGAGGCCGTTGTCGATCTCGACGCAGTCCACGATCGCGCCCAGCTCGACGGCGGCTGCGGCGATGTTGCCGGTGCCTGCCGAGGGTTCGAGCACGGTGTGGCCGGACTGGATATCGGCCAACTCCATCAGCCGTGCGACCACCTTGGGTGGCGACACGAACGCCTCCCGGCCGGCGCCCACCGTCATGTTGCTGAGAGCCTGCGCGGCGACCCGCAGCTTCTCGACGTCGATCGCTGGCACCTCGAACTTCGGCTTGGCCGGGGCCTTCTTCGCGGGCCGGTTCGTCGTGGTGACTTCGAGGCCGTTTTCGCCGTGCGGGCAATCGACGCGGCGGATGTCGGCGAACTTCACCTTGTCGGGCCAGCTGTAGTCGGACTCGACGGCAACGGTCACCGTGTTGACCTTCATCACAGTGCGCGCCCGGATCCCCCAGTAGTGCACGACGTCGCCGACATGCACGTTGTGCTTGTCCCACATGACGTACTCGCCCGCGTCCACCGCGGCGGCGAGCTGCGCACGGTCGTATTCGAGCTGGTTCTCCAGCTGCGCCTTGCGGGCGAGTTGCATCTCCCGGTAGTCGCCTTGGGCGGGCGCGTGGTTCTCGACGTAGCGTGCGTTGCCCCTGTAGTCGAGGTGCCTGCGCTCGTAGCCCTCCAAGTTCTTCTGGATCTTGCGTAGCTCTGCCTCGGCCGTCTCGATCCGGCGCCGGGTCACGGCTGGAGTCGCCGAGCGACGCATCTGGCGGCCAACCGCGTTCGCGCGCTCAGCAGCGCTCTGCGCCGCGTTGTCCTCGGAGATGCTCTTGCGCATTGCGGCATCCATGCGCTTCCGGTCGCGCCGTGCGCCCCGCTCGGAGTGGTGGCCAACCAGGATCGGCTGGCCAGCCGCGAACCGCTCGCTGATCTGATGCGCTCGCTCGTGCGCGGCTGCCGCCTCGCCGGCGTGCCGGCCGGCCTTCGCTTCGAGCGCGTCACGTCGGTCGTCGAGCCGGTCGGCCTTATCCGCCAGGACCTGAGCGCGGTCGCGGAAGGTGTCATCGATCTCGACTTCGACCTCAAACCCGGCCTCGCGCAGGGCCTTCGCCGCGGCGTGGATGGCGTACCGGTCGGCGACCTGGTCACGGCTGTTGCGCAGCCCAAGCATCCCGATCGAGCGGAAGTAGCGGAAGCCGCCGTTCTCCCACTGGCGGATGATCTCGTACACGCCGTCGCCCTTGCGGGTGCCGTACACGAGGGTGCCGTCCTCGTGGTTGTGCCTGATGGTGATGGTCAACGTGCCCCTCTTCTGGGTTGGTTGGGTGAGAAGGGGCGGCGGTGGGTGGCCGCCGCCCGGGTGAGTGGTTCAGGCCGGTCAGGACCGCTTGAAGGTCCAGCCGGACGGCAGAGACACCGACCGGTCGCAGTCGGAGCACTTGAAGCCCTCGTGACCGGCGGTGCGCTCGTCCAGGCCGGTGGATGCGCTGATCACGCGCTCCTCGGCGATGTAGAGCGGGTTCTCGTCGCCGTCCGTGGTCGTCTCCGCGATCGAGTCGCCGCCGCACCCGCTGTAAGGGCAGGCTAGAGACATGCGGAGGAAAACGGTCGGTGCGGCGTCGAGTTCGAGCGTGGCCTGGTTCACCGCAGGCTCCGGACGCCCGGGTCGCTGGCGGTGCGGCACAGGTCCTTGTGCATGTAGCTGAGCTGGAACTGGTCGGGCAGGCCCTCGATGGCGGCGGCCCGCGCCTTCATGTTCATGAAGGACGTCGGGTTGCTTTCGTTCATGGAGCCGATCTCCACGTCCTCCGGCAGCGGGTTGCCGGGCCGGACCACCTGCAGAATCCACGCCTGGGCCGTGACGCCGTGCTCGCACAGCGGGATGCCAGTGATCGCCTGAGTCGTCGGTGCCGGGAGGAAGGGCACCTGCAGCCAGGCGTCGTCCCACGGAAGGCCCATCTCGTGCGCGGTGTCGCCGACCGCGCCCTCGTACCCCTTGGCGATCTCCTCCAGCGTGTAGCCGTGATCGCTGATGTAGCGCGCAACCTTCCGCACGATGGCCTGCGGTGTGAGCTCGACCACCAGTACGGCGTCATCCGCGTGCCAGCGCTCGGCCAGCTCGTCGAGCTTCCCGGCCGCGTAGTAGCGGCCGTTCATGAACTCCCCGGTCCAGGTGATAGCACCGGCGAGGAGGCGAGGAGCGTTGGCGACGGCCAAGCCCTGCGACCGGATGGTGTGGTCGTGCTCGCCCCAGCCGGGCGTCCCCGCGAGGACGTACCGCTTCTCCAAGGTGATGTCGGTGGCGGTCACTGCTGTGGTCCCTTCAGGCAATCGCGGAGGAGGTGGGTGTCCATGAGGGCGTCCAACGCCTTGGTGACGCTCTCGCCGTAGCCGGGCTGGTCGCCGCGAACCCGCTCCTCGCACAGGGGGCACGTCACGCCGATCGTGAAGTTCTCCCGGTCGTGGAAGTAGCCGTGGCGACGGGCCTGCCTAGCGAGCTGGGCGCGGCCGGTCTTCGTGGCCGGGTTCGGGTTGCGGGTCACTCGTCGCCCTCGGCGGACTCGTCGTCAAGGAGGCCCTGCGCTTCGTCGGCCGCCGCCTCGAGGAAGTCGAGGTCGAAACCGCCCTCATCACGAAGGATCTTGTCGAGCAGCTCGGCGACTTCCTCCCTCGTCGGGACGGGGCCGGCCACCGACACGTACACTGCACACGAGCCGGGGCAGCTCCCGCCTGGCTCGGTGCCGCAGTGCTCGCAAGGCTTCTTGGCCGGGACGGTGTCGCGAACGTCGAACACCCGCTCGCTGGTCCAGCCAGACCACTTGCCGTCGACGGTCTCCTCGGTCTCGCCGGTGTCCGGGTTCTCCTCTTCGACGATCTTGTTGCCCTTGCGACGCGCCAGGACGCACATCGGCTTTGCTTCGGGCCGGACGCCCCGGCCCTCCCGGGCCCAGTAGAACGCGGAGTTGACCCGGGTCGCGGCCGGGTTCTGCGCCATCATGCCGAGGGCGTTGCCGAGGGTGCGGTGACCCATGACGCGGCTCGCGTACACCCGGAATGCGTCAATCAGATCAGACCGCTGCGCGAGGAGCACCGCCGCGCTCTCCCTTGCCGCGATAGCCGTCTGCTTGTCGGCATGCTTGCGCGCCGACCACTCCGCGCGCTGTTCGGGGGTGAAGTTGGCGCGGGGACGCCTTCTCTTGGTCCTGCGGGTCGTGGATCCCATGGTAGGAATGACCTTTCTCGCTAGCGTTTTTGATTGCGTGATTGAGCTGGTCCTTGGTCGGGCCAGCAGCCGAGAGGCTGGTCCGCCGGCAGGGCGGGGGCCGAATCGCTCCTCGCCGAGGGCCACGAGCGACTGGTACGTTCAGAACCGCGTCTACCGCCGTCCTGGCCCGGGTTGAGCCCGCCGCCTCCAGAGCACGTCGGCCGCGTATTCCAGGTGCATGGCCTGCACGTCACAGGACCACTCCTCGCCCAGATTGACTCGCTCACCAGCGGAACGCTTCTCGCCAGGTAGGGTCCGGTAGCGGGCGGCGAGGTCGCGGAGTTCTGCGATGCATTTGCGGCGTTCGTCGGCACGGATCGCCTCCTCGGGGGCGGCGAAGGCGAGCGCAGTGCTCTCCACGACGGCGGCAGTCTGTGCGGCCTCCTCGGGAAGGTCGGGCATCAGGGAGCCTCCTTAGTGGTAGCGGAGATGGTGCCGTCGTAGTCGGCCGCCCACGCGCGCATCCGCGCGAGGAACTCTTCCCACGTCTTCGTCGCGCCGTCGTGGTACTCGAATCCGAGGCTCGTCTTGCGTCCGCCTTCGGCGAACTTGACGATCTGCCACGCCCAACTGTGGGGCGTGGCCCAGCAGTGGAACAGGGTCTTGCCGTCGTTGCATGGGATGTACTCCGACTTCCGGTCGTCGCCCATCAGGTGGAACTCCTGGAACGCGGTCACCGCGGCATCGGTCGCGAGCGCGGGCCGCTCGGCCTCGAACCGGCCGAAGCCGGGGATCTCGGCCTCGTACCGGCCCTTGCCGTGCGTCCGGATGATCACGATGTCGGTCAGCTTCGCCATGAGGGGTTTGGCTCCTTAGTCAGTGAGGGGGGCACCTAGCGCAAGTAACAGTGCTTGCGTCAAGTGCGGACAGGGTTACACGTACTCGTGGATCCAGGCCAGGCCGGTGTTGTCGAGGTCGTACTGCGCTCGGGTCACGGTGACGTAGGCGAGCATGGCGTCCGGGCGGGAGATCTTGCCCTGCTTGCCGTCAGCAGTGGGCTTCGGCTCGGGGAAGTCGTTGGCCACCTGGACGCGGTGCCACTCGCGCCCCTTCGCCTTGTGGCCGGTGGAGATCTCAACCTCGGGGTTCGCGGTGACGAGCTTGGACACCGTGTCCAGCACCACGTCGGGGCCGTGCTCGTCGATGAGGTTCACGAACGGCCGCAGGTCGGAGCCCTCCTCCTCCTCAACGTAGTCCTGCAGCTCTCCCCAGTTCTTGAACGCGAACAGCTCGGGGTGGGAGCAGCCGCGGCCATCCTTGAGCTGGGTCGCGGCCTCGGCCAGCTTGCGGATCTGGTCGCCGCCGCCGACGAGGGAGACGCGGCGGCCGGCCTGCAGCTGCTGCATGACCTGAGCCATGGCGGTGCCGTTGGTGCGACACAGGATCGCGTCGGGCTCGTCCAGCTCGATGATGCGGCTGTTGATCTGGTCGAAGCCTCGCAGCCGCAGGGGGGCGTCCAGGTACTCCAGCCACACGTTCGCCTCCTCGGCGACGGCCACGCCGAACCTGAAGCTCTGCGACAGGGTCTTGCGGACGCCGTCGAACCCCGCCATGGCGTTGTCGGCGCCCCGCCACCCGTAGATGGACTGGGCGTCGTCGCCGACGAGGACGAGCTGGGCATGCCGCTGCTGGTTGACAACCTTCGCGACGGGTGGGTTGGAGTCCTGCGCCTCGTCGAGCAGCACGTAGTCGTACTTGGTGAGCTGCGGTTCGGACAGGCACCACATCTTGAGGTAGCAGTCATGGGAGAAGGGCAGCTGACCGCGGGGGTCGCAGATGTCGTCCCACGCCTTCTGCGCCAGGAACGGGATCTCAGCGGCGAGCGTCGCCTTCGTCTCGGGGTCGTCCAGGCCGGGGATGCGCGGCACCGGCTGGGAGAGGATGTTGGTGCGGGCGGAGCGGGTGAACGCGCCGACCGTGGCCATGACGATCCGGGCGACGTGCGCCGGGGGGATGATGGTGGTCGGCGTGTAGATCGGGCTGTTGACCTTCAGCAGCCGGGCGACGTCCTCCGACTTCATGCGGGCCGCCTTGAGGCGGTGCGCGTACTTGCGGCCGACCGCGCCGAACGCCAGGCCATGGCTGGTCTTGCAGGTGACGGAGTCGGGGAACGACTTCTGCGCTTCGACCTGGATGGCCTTGTTGTACGCGATGTACAGACCTGTGCGCTTGGGGACCGCGCGCGCCGCCATCTTGAGCACGGACGTCTTGCCGCAGCCGGCCCCGGCCTGGATGACGAGGTTCTTGTCGCCGGGGATGAAGGTTTCGACGATGTCGGACTGCTCAAGGGTGGGCTTCGGTGCCATGGCCGGTTCTCCTCGGGGATGCCGTACTGCTGGCTGTAGTGCTAGCAGCAAAGGCCGGGTTGGGTTGGTTTGTTGTAGGCCCGCCGGTGGGTGGCCGCCGGGCCGGAGGGTTGGGTCAGCCGGTCTGGTTGGCGAACAGTGCGGCCTTCATCGTGGTGTGGTTGACCATGGCGTGGTTGATGGCTTCCCGCGCCATGCCGCGCGGCCAGCCACACTCGTGCAGCAGGACGACGAGCGCTTCGGTGATCGCGTCGGCAACGGCTTCATATCGGGCGGCGGTGGCCTGCCGTAGAGCGCCGAGGATGCTCTCGGCGATCTCGGCGGTGGTGGGAGGTTCGACCTCGGGCGTGGTGATGACCATGCTGGCCTTTCTGCTTGCATTAGTTGTACCGGGGGTGGGGTTGATGGGCGGTTTCGGCACCGTGGTAGGGTGCCGCCGCGTCCAGCGCTCCGCCGCGTTTCCGCAGGTCAAGTTGCGTTTGCTGAGATCATCTTGCCATAGAGTCGTCTCGTTTGCAAAACGACCATTTGACGTTGGAAAACGCACGTCTCAGAGCGTCCCAAAGTGTTTCGCGGAAGCTTCTGGATCTTCTTCTCATGAAAAGCGTCCGGAAGGGCTCACGGACGATCCTGGCCACGCGTAGACGCAAGCCGCTCGACTTTGGTTTTCCCGTGGCACCCCCGTGGTGGGGCTTATGTGGCCGGGGGGACAGCAACATCTCGCTCGAATACAGGCGGTAGTTGAACGAATACTCATAGAGACCGCATCGATGCGAGCGCCGGCCCGTTCGGCGACTCGTCCCCAGCAAAAGGGCGGAAGGCCCTCATCCGGAAGGTGCGCCAGATATGCCAACACCCAACACCGCGTCCCCCCAGCAGGGAGCCTCGAAAGTATGGCTCCAGACGGGCCCGCTCACCTTCGCCCACGGCCTCAGGGGCGCCAACCGTGTCCACGAGAAGGTCTCTGAGGTTCCGGACCTGCAGATCCCCTTTCCCGGCGTGTGGGAGGTCTCCTATCACGCCCTCCACGCGCTGGCTATGGTGGCGCCGCATCTGTATATCCAGACAGCATTGTTCATAAATGGCGTGCTCCTTCCCGGCAGTGAGGCCCTGAGCGGCCTCGCCGGTGCGACTGCAACACTGCGCGCCACCGCCGGGCAGACGCTCCTGCAGACCTTCGCTGCCGGAGACGTCGTGACACTCCACGCCTACCGCAACGGGACCGGCGATGCCGTCATCGAGAGCAGCGGCGATGGGCGCACCGGAGTCATGGCGCACTGGGTGAGCGCGGTCTGAGCACCGGCGCCCGCGAGTGAAACGGCGGGGGACCGTGCAGCACGGCGTCGACTGTCCCTGCCGTCGTTATCGCGGCGGGGAGCGCCGGACTCATCCCCGAACGCCTGGACCGAAACCCGGCGGCGGCGGGCACTGCCGCCGTCACCCGCTCCGGCCTGCGGCAACGCTCTGGTCTAGGGCTCATCGCGCGGACCCGAGCGGAGGACCCATCGCTCTGTGTGGTCGCAAGATCGAGTCTCTAGCGCCAAAATCCGGTCCGACCCTCCCCGGAGGCCAATAACGCTCCATGTCGATGGAGGTTGCCTCGACGCGACAGATACCTAGCGCTTCTGCTCTGCCCAGTTCACCACCACCCACCTGACGTTCAGTATCTATTTGACTACACTCAGTGAGTGGTCGGTTAAGGACGAGTTTTCCTGCTGACCGCATACGCCTCCGCCCCCTACCGGCGCCTGGCGCCTCCCATGGCGCTCCGCCGGACCCAAAGGAGCAGCATGCAGGTATTCCAGACTGGCGAGATCCCCCATGGTTTCGCCTTCACCGAAAACGGTGCACTCATCCACTACAAATACGCCATCGTCCTGGCCATCCCCATGGCCAACCAGCCCACCTGGTCCGGCGACGGCCACATCACCTTCGGCAGCGACTGGGCCGATGTGCGGCTCAGGGTCGCCATCCACGATGGCACAAACTGGGGCACCCCCCAGACCATCAATGTCCCCGCCGCGGGGCCCCGCGTCGGCGTCGGCGTCGGCGCCAAGATTCCTGCCCTGGCACATAAGATCAGCATCGGCCGGGTAAAGACCGGCCCCAACGACACGGTGGACGACGCCCCAGCAAGCTGGCTGCTGCAATACCAGGCCCTCTAACCACCCGGGCACGTCCCGGCAGCCCCGGTCCGGTTCCCGTCCGGCAGGGCTGCCGGGACCGCGCCACCCGAACTCACCGACCCCCGCGCGTACCCCGAAGTCAGGGGGACCGCACCGGTACCTGCCGGCATTCGCTCACCGAACCGTTCACCGACGTTGATTCTCGACACGGGTTCTCGACGCTCCACCACCTGCGACCTCCCGGATTTTGGGCGGAGTGTCGACAGACGTTGTTATTCGACACTGAGATAACCGATCTATGGCGGTTACTCAGAGCTACTTTGCGGCTGATGGCACGGACCCGAGTGGGGCCCCTATTCGTTGAATACCGACGTGTTGTCACTGCGGCTCGCGCGCTCCCACCGCGCCCGAAGCACCGCCCGCAACCGCGCCGCCTCGCCGCGATCCACCACCGGCTCGGGCTCCGGCTCCCATGCCTCAGCCACCGCACCAGCCGCCACCGCGGCCGCCGCAGCCTCATCCAACCGGCGCCACCGCTCCAGATCCTTGCGAGTCCTCCCCCGCTTCTCCGTACGCTTGGCCAGCGGCTCAGCTGCCGCCGGCAAGACCTTCGCCAGGATCTCCCTCGCGCGCGCGGCCGCGGCCCCAGGATCCGTCGACGTCCGCTGCAGGGCCTCAGCCCGCGCCGCTCGCGCAAGCGCTTGCGCTCGCATCCGGGCTGAGTGGGCGCGGGCCACCTGCTGCGACTGCGACAGGGTCGGCCGCGTCGACCCGTCCATCCAGAGCCGCAGCCGGGCCTTGGCCACCTCCCACCGCATCGGGTCGCCCCACACCGGCGAACCGTCCGGCGAGTTGTTCAGCGCGTGCAGCACATCCGCGTGACTCCACCCAGCGTCGAAGAACCGCTGGGCCAGGTCCAGGAGATGCGCAGGCACCTGCGGCGGCAAGCTGCCCATCACGCGCCCTCCTTCAGCCGCGCCCGCAGCGCCGCCCGAGCGGCCAGGTACTCCGCCGGCGGAGTGCGCCGCTCGGCCAACTGGACCACGCGCGCCGCCTGGTCGACCGGCTCGGGATCGGCCGTACCCCAGACGTCGGCCAGTCGACGCTCCTGGGCCCGCCACATCGCGATCTCGGCGTCCTCGGCCCGCTGCGACGCCGACCGCGCCAGCGGCGTGCCGTCAGCGTCGACCCACAGACGGACGCGGTGACGGATCCGCGCCCGCATGCCCCGCTTGCGCTCGACCGTGCCCGCCTGCCGGCCGGGGTCGATGTCGCCCCAGTGCTGCCCGTCCGGCTGGCGGTTCAGCGCGTGCTCCACATCGGCGACGGTAAACCCAGCGACGAACAGCGGACGCAGCAGCGACCGCAGGTCCTTCGCCGACAGGATGCCGAGGGTCAGCCGGTTGTCCTGACGCAGCCGCTCGCATGCCGCGACCTGGTCTCTCTTGCTGCGGGGCGTTTCGTGGCGTGGCCATAAGCGGGACGGGCCCGTGGGCTCGGAGCTGTCGCGCGCGCCCGCGTTAGGGAAAGATCTCTCCCAAGAGCAACCCCAAACAGCGGGGGTGCAAACTCTTTCCACACCCTCGCTGACGTGAGAAAACGTGGGGCGCTCAGCGACGGTTTCGACCGGCCAGGGCACCTCTTCCTCCTCTTCGGGCTCCGGCGCCCCAAGGTCGTCGACGTCGTCGGCCAGCAGCTCGGCCGGGATGGTGAGGGCGTACTCCGCGGCGAGGTTGCCTAAGCCGTCGTCCTTCCGGCCCCACAGGTTTCCCGCGCGGGTGCTCGGGGTGGAGCCGGTGGTGACGGTGATGAGCAACTGGTGCTCACGCATCCACGCCAGCAGGTAGGCGACGGTGCGGCGCGAGACGCCGACCTCTTCGGCCAGCACGTCCCAGGTGGCGCCACGTTTGGGCGCCGTCATCATCGTGGCGTCGGTACGGGTGGCGAGCTGCCAAGCCAGGCGCATCACATTGCGGTGCCGCTGCCGGTTGCAGTGGGCGCGGGCAAGGTAGTCCACCGCGTCGAGCCACACCGCGCGGGTGGGTGCAAGTTTCTGCCCGTCCATGGGTACGGGCGTGATGGGGGCGTGCGCCGACGTGCGGCGACGCCCCCCGATTTCGGTTTGTTCGCAAACCGAGGGCAGGCGTGTTATCTTCTACTCCGAGAGAAAGGCCCCCACGGGGGCAACGCGAGGCACCCCGCTCACCGCCGGCCAAAGCACGGAGCAGGGATGACAATCGCGTGAAGTTGGTACTTCAGGGAGCGGCCCGCACTGCGGGCCGTTTCTTATTTAGCCGGTAGTTCTCCTTTGTCAGAGTCGCCGGAGTATCCCACAGCCTCCGAGCCTCCCCATGTGCTGAAGCGGCCAGCCAGCGTGTGACGTCTTTCGTCGCCCCACACTGAGTGGACGACGATCCACGCCGTTGTGTGATCCTGCCGGTACACATCCACGTGGGCGATGACCTCGGCCAATATGTTCCGCAGCCGGTCAGAGGGCAGGCTGTCCCACTCCTGCAGGAGCCCTTCGATCACCGGCACGCAGTCCAGCGGGTCGACCGGCTCCGGTAGGTCGTCGATCTGAGCGAGCGAGTTCATGACCTCTTCTCGTTCGCGGAGGAGCTTGTCACGCACCGGCTCGTAGGAAGATTGCGGGATCACCTCGTTGATCAGCAGCTCGGTCTGCCGTTCGAGAGCCTTGTCGATCCGGTCCAGCTCGCGGCGAAGCACTTCCGGCTTGAAATCCTCGACTTCTGGTGGCTGGAGGCCGGCCGCTGCAAGGGCGGCTGCGGCCTCGATGTCTGGCAACCACTCGACGAGCACTTGCTGAACGCCTTGCTCAGCGGCCTCCATCGTCACGAACCGGGTGCCGCAGGGTGCGGCGCCATAGCGCTTGCGGTAGTTCGACCCGCAGACCCACCCTGTGCGACCGCTGTGCTGGACTTTGTGCGCGTACATGGTGTGAGTGCAGTAGCCGCACTTCAGGAGTTTGGACAATGGGTGGACCGCTTTCCTGGCGCGCGGTGGCAAAGCCGAGGTGATCTTCCGGTATCGCTTGTAGGTCTCCCACGTCTCCATGCCGATCACGGCCTCGTGCGCGCCGGGGTGGTACTCCTTGTTTCGGCAGGTCGACGGCTTGGCACACCGGCATTCGTGATGGTGGACACAGATCAGACCGGCCGCGAACCCCCGGTCCATCACGCGCGCCAGCTCACCGGGCCTGAACTTCGCACCGGTTGTCGTGCGGGCGCCGCGAGCGTTCGCCCAGTCGGCCAGGGTGCAGAAGTTCCTGTCAGCGATCCACCGCTCGTAGCAGTCCGCAAGGACGCTAGCCATACCGCTTGCGTGATCCGGCTCGTAGCGTTCCTTGCCGTCCTCAGGCGCAGCGAGGGTCCTGTCGTGATAGAGCGGGTGACGGACACGCCCGCGCCTGATGTACCCGAACTGGGCGTTGCCGAGCGGAGGAAGTCCCCGAGCAAGGCGGTTCTGAAATGCCTCGCCCCACTGCTCACCGGCCCGGTCGGACTCGAACGCGGCCAGCTCGAACAGCACGCCGCGGGTGAGCTTACCGACCGCTGTACGGGCGTCGATCTCCTCGGTCGCGGAGACCAGCTCACCGCCGACCTTCTCGACGCGGGCTAGGTTGAGCTGATTGCCGGTCCGGTTGCGTCCGAAGCGGCTGTACTTCCAGACGAGGATCGCCTGGGCCTTGCCTGCTTCGACATCAGCGATGACCTTCATGATCTGCCGCTGGAAGGTCCTACCGGAGACGTCGAGGTCCTCGACCCAGTCGGTGATCCGATAGCCACGGCGGCGGGCACACTCCTTGATCGAGGCCCGCTGGATGTCCGGAGAGATCTTCTCCTCCAGCATCATCGAGACGCGGATGTAGCCGATAGCGGGGATCAAGGCCTGACCAGGGGGTTTTTGCCTCAGCATGCGATCAGGATAGTTAGTGGTTTGCGGACAATGCGCTCCAGCACCGCGTCCAGCGATGTGGCGAGCGAACCATCCGGACCAGGTCTCAACGCGAACCCCTCTTCGGCCACCGTTTCGGAGCCAGGGTAGAGCAGCGGGCGGGGCCCGTCGGCGCGCGGCTGCTACGATCCTGCGAAGATCGCGGTCGTGCCCGGGGCCGGGTGCCGGGCCGGAGCCCAGGAAGGCCCTTGCCGTGCACCTGCCCCGCAGCCTCGGCCCCCCGCTCCCCCGCCGGCGGGAGCGGCGGTGAGCGGCGCCGGGCAGATGGCGCTGCTGGCCCTGGCCGGAGTGCTCGCCGGGGTGGTCGGCACCGCGGGCGGCATCACCTCTCTCATCTCCTATCCGGCGCTGCTCGCGCTGGGCCTTCCCGCTGTGACGGCGAACGTGGCCAACATCGTCGCCTTCGCCGCCTGCTGGCCCGGCGCGGCGCTGGCCTCCCGGCCCGAGCTGGCCGGTCAGGGGGCGTGGCTGCGCCGGTGGCTGCCGCCGGCGGTGCTGGGCGCGGCGGCGGGATCGGCGCTGCTGCTGTCGACCCCGCCGGGCGTCTTCGCCCGGGTCGTGCCGTTCCTGGTGGCCGGCGGGGCGCTGGCGCTGCTGGCCCAGCCGCGGCTGGCCGCCTACCACGAACGGCG